>JBOIEI010000702.1:0-4397 GCA_050741055.1 Burkholderiales bacterium
CCCATGCCCTGTTCGTAGCCAGCCTGCTGCAGTTGCGTCCACAGGCTGCCGACGAACATCGGCGCCCCGACACGCAGCGCCTGCTCCAGCGCAAGCCGCCCGTCCTTGAGCGAGATCTTCACCTGCCCCTCGGGGGCGTAATCGCCCGCGAGCATCTTCGGGCCCTTGTCGATCATCGTCTTGGAGCTGCAGGCGGCATCCTGCAGCACCGCGAGCAGGCTTTCGCCCGTCATGCCGGCCTTCATGCCGAGCACCAGACCTTCGGCCAGCGCCAGACGATTGCCGAACAGCACCAGGTTGATGACGAGCTTGGTCATCGCACCGGTTCCGACCGGTCCCATCCGATACGCCGCCCGCGCGATCGCATCGAACACCGGTTTGCAGGCCTCGAACTGCTCCAGAGTACCGCCGGCGATGACGATGAGATCCTTCTTCCAGGCCATCGCGCTCGTGCCGCTCACCGCGGCGTCGAGAAAGCCGAAGCCGCGCTGCGCGAGCTCCGCGCCCAGGCGCTCCGAATCCTGCGGGCGCGACGTGCTCGCATCGACGACGATCGAGGCCGGCGCGGCCCCTTGCGCGATGCCGTCGCGACCGAGCACGACCTCGCGCACGATGTCACTCGTCGGCAGCGAGGTGAGCACCCAGCGCGCGTTTTCGGCCGCCGCGGCAGGCGACGTCACAGGGATGCACCCGCGTGCACGCAATTGCGCCATGCGCGCGGAATCGATATCGAAGCCGCGCACTTCGAACCCCTGCGCAACCAGGTGCTGAGAAAAGGCCGAGCCCATCAGGCCCACGCCGACGATGCCGATGCGATCACCCATATCGATCTCCGCTCAGGGCATTCCGGTCCCGGCCGTTTAGACCGCTTTCGCCCACTGGCCACCCTGGCGCGCGTGCAGCGAACCGTCTTCCGCCGCGCGCGATTCTATCGCTTCCATCGCGCTTGCCGCAGCCCGGGCAGGTACGTAGACGCAGGTAGCAGTGCACGCTCGAGGCGAGTCTTGGCATAATCGTACGATGATCACGCTGCGCGACCATGTCCTCGCAACGGGCACAGGGCGCGCAGGACCTGCCGCTCGGCGGCCGATCGCGGCCGACGTGCCGGATACGAGGAGGATCATGTCAAGCTTGCGTTTCGCGTGCTGCACGGCATGTACGCTCGTCGCCGTCATGAGCAGCAGCATGCTCGGCGCGCAGCCTTACCCTGCTCGGCAGGTGCGGCTCATCGTGTCGTACTCGCCCGGAAGCGGCTCGGACACCATCGGCCGCATCCTCGCGCGCGGACTGACTGCGGCCTTCGGCAAGCAGGTGGTGGTCGAAAACCGCGCCGGCGCCTCCGGCAGCATCGGCGCCGAGATGGCTGCGAAGGCCGTGCCCGACGGCCATTCGATTCTACTGGTGAACATGGCGCACGCGGCAACCACGCTGCTGTACAAGAACCGCGACTACGATCTGCTGCGGGATTTCGCGCCAGTCACACAGGTCGCCTCGTCCCCTTCGGTCGTGGTGGTGCATCCGGCGGTTCAGGTCAATTCGCTGGACGAGCTCGTCAAGCTCGCCAAAGCGCGCCCCGGCGACATCGCCTATTGCTCGGGTGGCATCGGTACGCCGACCTTCCTCGCCGGCGAGCTTTTCAAGCACCGCGCCGGCGTGAAGCTGCTGCACGTGCCCTATCGTTCCGGCGGCGAGGCGATCACGGCGGTGCTGACAGGAGAAGTTTCGGTCTATTTTGCGCCCATGGCCACCGCGCTGCCCAACATCCGCCGGGGAAAGCTGCGCGCGCTCGCCGTCACCAGCAGCGAGCGCGTTGCGCTTCTGCGCGAGCTCCCGACCGTTGCCGAGCTGGGCTACCCGGGCTTTCAGGCCGGCAACTGGTACGGGCTGGCGGTGCCGGTGAAGACCCCGGCGGAGATCATCGCCGCCATCCGCGGCGCCACGCTGAACGCGCTCAGCATGCCGCAAACGAGCAAGGCGCTCACGGACCTGGGGTACGTTCTGATCGGCGACGAGCCCGAGGAGTTTGGCGCCCACATCAAGCTGGAGATCGAAAAGCTCACGCGTATCCTGCGCGAGCTTCACATGCGGTTTCAAACCGGAGTGGCGCAATGAAGCTTGCCTTCGTCGTACACAACGAGCACTACACCGAGCGCGTGATGGGGCTGCTCGCGAGCTGCGATATCGACTATTACACGCGCTGGGAGCATGCCAAGGGCAAGGGGCATGAAACCGAGCCGCATCTGGGCAAGGGCATGTTCGCAAGCCTCAACGGCGTGCTGATGATCGCCTTCGAGGAGGAAGCGCCGCTGCTTGCGCTGATCGATGCGATCCGCACGGCCAACGCGGAGATCATGCGCCGGGCCGATCATATCCGCCTGTTCCAGGTGCCGCTCGAGCGCGTGGTGTAACGATCGCGAACGCTCGGACGGGCGCCCCGAAGCACCTGCGCCCATGCGTGCGCGGCTTCAGCGCACTTCGATCTTGCGCTCGGCGACGATGCGCCGCCACTTTGCGATCTCGCCTTCGACACGGCTCTTGATCTGCTCCGGGGATTCGGGGCGGACATCGCCGCCGATCGCCCGCACGTGCTTGCGCGTTTCCGGATCGGCCAGCACCGCGTGGAGATCGCGGTTCAGGCGCGCCACGATCGGCCGCGGCATCCCGGGTGGGCCCGCCACCGCGGAAAACGAGGTGACGTCGAAACCCGGCAGCGTTTCCGCCACGGGCGGCACGCCGGGCAGCATGTAGGACGGCTCCCTGGAGGCGACGGCGATGGCGCGCACGCGCTTGGACTGGATGTGCGGCATGGAGCCCGTGATGGTGGCGAAGATGATGTCGAGCTCGCCGCCCATGAGCGCCACCATCGGCGCGGCCCCACCCTTGAATGGCACGTGCATGGTTTCGATCTTCGCCATGCTGTTGAACAATTCCGCAGCCAGATGGAACACCGAGCCGACGCCGACGCTGCCGTAGTTCAGCTGCCCGGGCTTTCGCTTCGCTTCGGCAATGAAATCGCCCACCGTACGGACCGGCGAATCGCTCTTGACGATCACGACGAAGGGATAGGTGAGCAGCGTCGTGATCCAGGTGAAATCGCGCAGCGGATCATACGGAAGGTCCTTCACCGAAGCTGCCGCCGCAGTGAAGGCGCCGCTCGGCAGCAGCAGGGTATGACCGTCGGCCGTGCCCTTGGCTACGATGGCGGCCCCGACGAGTCCGCCCGCGCCCGGCCGATTCTCGACGATGACGTTCTGGCCGAGGCGCTGCGACAGCTTCGGCGCGAGGTAGCGCCCGAAGGTGTCGGAGCTGCCGCCGGCCGCGAACGGCGCCACCATGCGAATCGGCCGTGCCTGCGGATAGTCCCTAGCCGCGTCGGCGGCGAACGCGAGCGGCGATACCGCCATTGCAACAAATCCCAGCAGCCGCACCATCCTGCCTGTTACCACGGTCTTCCTCCCTATGCCTGTGTCCGCTCGGCTGCAGGACGATATATCACTGCCGCGCCTTGCCCCCTCAGCCCGGCCTGCCCTGCTCGCGCAGATAGACCGGCAGATCCATGGTCGGGGGCCGCGAGGGCACCTCGAACATCATGTCGCAGACGAATCCGCGATGGTAGTGACGATGCCCGAGAATGTGCAGCAGGATCTCGGCGCGGGTCATCTCCCCGGCATTGCCGCCGATGAGCGTGAACGTCACGCTTTCGTTCATCTGAGCGTCGTCGAGCCGGTCGCTCCATGTGACGTACCATGCGTCGACCTCCTGTTGCAGCCGCCACAACTCGTCGAGCGGCGGGTGATCCTTGGTGTTGCGCCCCTCGTAGCCATGTTCGCGTCCCTCGAGATGCGCCTGCCATATGCGGTCGATCACGTAGTTGTGATTGAGCGTATGCACCATGTTGCGGAAAAGGCTGGTGCGCGGCTTCACTGCCTCACCTTCGGGCAGAGCGGTCACGGCGTCGAACATGAGCTTGTTGGCCCAGGCGTTGTAGCGCGTCAGCATGCGTGCAGTCTTGGCGTCCATGTACCACCCTCCTCCGCGGTTGCCAGGAACCGGCACGCTACCACAGGACCGGGCGCAAGGGATCGAGCGTGCGACGCAAATCTGCGACAACGGTCGCGCGTATCCGGCGAAAGCCCGAGCAACAGCGCCCTGGTCGGCAGGCGCGAGGCGCGCCGACAGGCAGCCGTCGAGCCGCAGCCGGGATTGCCGCCGGAAGTGCACGATGCACTACGCATACGTCGCCCTTACGCGTGGCAGCGTCCGCGCACCCCGCGACATCCGCGATCAGGGACGGATCAGGGGATCTTGATGCCGGCGGCTGTCACGACCTTCTTCCATCTCGCCGCATCCTTGCGGATCAGCGCCGCGAACTGCTGCGGCGTATTGCTCATCGCATC
>JBOIEI010000703.1:0-4625 GCA_050741055.1 Burkholderiales bacterium
GGTGATGAAGTAGCCTTGCGGGCGCCGGGTGATGACAGCCACCTGCACCCCGGGCTTACCGAGGGTGGTGAGATTCTTGACCAGATCGAGCTCCTTGCCGGCGCTCGGCCCGGTCAGGATCTGGATCGCGCCCACCAATTGACCCGCCTGCGCCGGGGCTTGCGGCTGCAGGTTGGTCTGGGTGGGCGCGGGCCTCGCATACGACTGCGTCGCAGTTGCGAACGGCTGCGTCGTGGGTCTCACTGCGGCTGGCGGCGGCGATGGGGGCGGGGCAGCGGGCCTGGGCTGCTGGCCGGTAATCACGCCCGCTGCCTGACCCATCGGCGCCGGCTGGGTCGAGGTTGCCGTGGCGGCGGGGCTTGCACCGAAGGCCGGGCCTGCACCGGTCTGCGCGGCGCGCGCCGCCATCCCGGGGCGTATGACCATGGTCTTCTCGAATTCGGCCGCGACGCCAGGTTGGATGCCGCTTGCCATGTGCTCCGCGATGTACTTCAGCTTGTACTTGCCGATCTCGACCACGTCGTTGTGCTGCAGGATGTGTTTCTTGATCGGCACGCCGTTGACGAGCGTGCCGTTGGTGCTGCCGAGATCCTCGAGAAACGAATCGTTGAGGATGGTGACGATCAGGGCGTGCTCGCCACTTACGGCCAGATTGTCGATCTGGAGGTCATTGCTCGAACGGCGCCCGATGGTCAGGCGCTCCTTGTCGAGGGGGACTTCCTTCATCACCGTCCCGTCCAGACTGAGAATCAGCTTCGCCATGGCAGTACCCCGTGCTTATTTGAACCACGATAAGAGCCGCGCAATCCAGCCCTTGGGCGCAGCATAGTCGTCCTTGACCCTGACCAGTATCACCGAAATGTTGTCCCGGCCGCCATTGTCGTTCGCTTGCTGGACGAGCTGCTCCGCCGCCAATTGCAGATTGGCCTGCAGGCTGGTCAGCGTGAGCTGCATGTCGTCGTCCCCGACCATGTCGCTGAGCCCGTCCGAGCACAGCAGGTAGGTATCGCCCGGCTTGGTCTCGTAAACATGAACCTCGGTATCGACCTCGGCGTCGATGCCCAATGCGCGCGTCACCAGGTTCTTGTTCTGAGACAGCTTGGCCGCCTCGCGGGTAATCATGCCGCTGTCGATCTGTTCCTGCAACAAGGAATGGTCGCGTGTGACCTGCTCGAACGTTTCCTCCCGCAGGCGGTACAGGCGCGAATCGCCCACGTGGGCCACGCAGACACGGTTGTCGAAGAACAACGCCACCACCAGCGTGGTGCCCATGCCCGAGTACTGCGGCTGGCTGCGGGCCGCCTCGAAGATCGAGGTATTGGCCTTCGCGCTATGTTCACGGGCAATGCGCTCCGCTTCGGTCTGGCCGCTGCCGGGATCGACCGCGTGCAGCGCGCTGCCATCGAGCGCGCGCTTGGTCTCGGACGATACGACGGCCACGGCGATCCCGCTGGCCACCTCGCCCGCGTTGTAACCGCCCATGCCATCGGCAAGCACGGCCAGGCCGATCGCCGGTTCGGTGCCGATCGAATCCTCGTTGTGCGATCGCACTCGCCCCGGATCGGTGGCCGAGGCGAACTCCAGAGCCGCGGACAATATGGCCATGCGCTTGCGCTACAACCCGATATCTATCGTGTCCGCGGTGAGGCTCGCGACGCAGGCTCGGATGGCCCTCGCCATCTCCTCGCCGGTCTGGAAGCGCTCTTCCGGATTCTTGGCCAGCGCCCGGTTGATGATGGCGGCCAGGCAATCGGGCACGTCCGGGCGGATCGCGACGATGTCGGGATGCGGCTCGTTGGCAATCTTGAACATCAGTTGCGCCATGGAATCGCCCTGGAACGGAAGCTTGCCGCAGATCATCTGGAACATGGCCGCGCCGAGCGAGAACAGGTCCGATTGTCCGCCGATCTTCTTGCCCGCGAGCTGCTCGGGCGACATGTACGAGGGCGTGCCGAGCACCATGCCCGTCTTGGTTCGCGAGGAGTCGGTGATGCGCGCGATGCCGAAGTCGGTGACCTTGACCGAGTCGCTTTCCGGCTCGTACATGATGTTGGCGGGCGTGATGTCGCGGTGGACCACGTTCTGCGAATGCGCGTAGCTCAGCGCCTCGGCCACCCGCGCCATGATGCTCATGGTCTTGGCGACCGGCAGCAGGTTGTCCGGCTTGGTGTACGGCACCAGGTCCCTGCCCTTGAGGAATTCCATCGCGATATAGGCGAGATCGTGCTCCTCGCCGGCATCGAAGATGGTGACGATATGGGGGTGATTGAGCCGACCCGCGGTCTCGGCCTCGCGGAAAAAGCGCGCCTTCACGTCCTCGAGCTCGTCGGCGTCGAACTCCTGCGCCAGCGCCATGGTCTTGATCGCGACCACCCGGTTGATCTTGGGGTCGCGGCCGCCGTAGACGACGCCCATGGCGCCCTTGCCGAGCTCGCGCTCCACCTGGTAGCGGCCCAGCATCGGCTTCTCGGTGCCGGCCCCGAGCAGCATGGTGCCGCCGGGATGCGAGCCCGTGCCGCCGAGCATGACCGTCTCGCTCATCGCCTTGGCCCGCCCCAGGCGCTGCTCCAGGTCGCGGAACTTCGGATTGTAGTCCGCCATGTAGCGGAACACCGACTCGGTCTTGTTGAACTGGCGCTTGCGCTCGAAGTCGAGTCCCAGGTTGTACAGCAGGTCCATGACCGAATCGTCGAGCGGGAGCTTGCGGAACATGTCGAACGCCATGTCCAGCTGCCCCTGACCTTGCAGGGCGAGGCCCAGCATCCGATTGGAATGCGCCGACTCGGCCTCGGATTTCTCCTTGCCCTTCTCCGTGAGCAGGAAGCGCTTGGTGGTGAGCAGCGCATGGCCCACCACGAGCAGCACCGCGGCCGTCATGAACTGGATCCACGTCTGCTTGCCGATCATCAAGGCGAAGTGCCCCACGATCAGTGCGACCAGGATCACGAGCGACACGACCGCGGCCGTGCCCGCCTTCAACCGTGGCAGGACGGCGATCAGGTAGGCCGCGACCAGGACGATCAGCAGCAACTGTACCCAGATGCCCCAGCTCGGCGCGACGAAGTAATGCTCGCGCAGAATGCTCGATACCGTGTGCGCCATGGTCTCGACCGGCGAGGTCGCTGCGGACACGGGCGTCACCTGCGCCTGGCCGAGCCCGGTGGCGGTGGGACCGATCAGCACGATCTTGTCGCGATACTTCTCGGGCGGGATCTTGCCGGTGTAGACGTCGAAGAACGAGTCGATTGCGAACGGCGCGCGCCCGCCTTCCTGGTCCGAATAGAAGTAGGTGTACATGCGCAGATTCGAATCGGTCCGAATCCGCAGCTTGCCCAGGACGAGCTCCTCGCCGAAATTGAGGCGAATGTCGGCCGGCGTGAGATTGAGGCTTTGCGCCGCCAGCATCACCGACATGGCGGGAAAGTACTTGTCGTAATAGCGCACCACCAGCGGCTCGGTGCGCACCGCGCCGTCGACATCGCGGTCGGCGTTGAGATGCCCGAGCGCCGCCGCGGAAGTCGCGAAACCCTCCAGCGGATAGAGCGGATTGATGGCCGGGATCGGCAGCCGCTCGACTTCCACGCCGCGATCGGAAGCCGAGATGCTGCTCTTGAGAATGTATTCGGGCAGCGGCCTGTCGGGATTGCCCTGCGGCTCGACCAGCGCCTGGAACACGAACGGCAGCACGACGTTGTCGGCGCGCTTGAAACTGCCTTGCAGCTTGGCGTCGGTGTTGAGCGCTTCGGCCGCCTCGGCCAGGAGGCGGTTGAACTGGCCCGCGGCCGGATCGGCGGCGTTGCGGAACGACGACGAGGCGAAGACGTCGGTCAGCTTGTTGATGTATTCCAGCCCCGGATCGATCTGCGGCTCGAAGAAGAAGACGTTGTAGCCGATCACCTTGGCCTTGGCGCCGGCCAGGCCTTCGATCAGTTGGGCGTGCACGTCGCGCGGCCAGGGCCAGCGGCCGATGTTGGCGATGCTCTGGTCGTCGATCGCGATGATGGCGAGCCGATCGCTCGGGACGCGGCTCGAAGCGCGCACGCCGAGGTCGTAGGCGACCCGCTCGAGGCTGCGCAGGAGGTCGGTGCTGGAGAGGACGAAGACGAACACGGCCACGGCAAGACCGAGGAACCAGTCCGACGTCCACAACTCCCGCTTAGCCATCCGCGAGTGCCTCACCTGACTGGTAGATGCCGCTCTTGGGCACGTTATTCTTTTCTTCTAGTACGTTATGACACATCTACTTATTCTTTTCGGATGTGTTCGCGTAAACTATATGATTCGTTTGCATAAGCCAACAAAATAATCGGCATTCGCCCGCGCGACGCCACGCATGCTGCATCGCAACGGTCGATCGACCCAGTGGCGGTCAGGGCTGAAAATCAAGGGGTAGCGCGCGCCGGGAATTGTCAAATGCAAGGCTTATGCCAAGGGAGTGCCCGCACCGCATGATCGGGCCCGGCGGCGGCCACTCGCCGCACCAGGTTGCCGTCACTCAACGCTCAGACGCCCTCGACCACGATCACGCTGCTGCTGGAAGTGCGATGCCGGATCGCCTTCGCCTGCGCGTACTCAGGCGCATCGCTGAAGGCCTTGGCGCGCTCGACGCTCTCGAACTCGACGAC
>JBOIEI010000704.1:0-1579 GCA_050741055.1 Burkholderiales bacterium
AGCGAGCACAGCAATCGAGTCCAGCCAATAGAACGCGCAGTAGCGCGGCGAGCCCTGCACCGCGGCGTAGCGCCGCGCCTCCTGGAATCCGGGCACACCCAGGCGCTCCGGTACGTGCTGGCGCCGATACCAGGACTCGAACGCCGGTTCGTGACCCGGCTCGAGGTCGTTCCAGACTGCCATCACGCCTCGACCGGTCGTCATGCGGCGTGCGGCCTCAGGTCAATGTGACGCGGCTGCCGGATTGCGCCGAGCTCACCACGGCATCCAGCACGGCGGCATTGTTGATCACATCACCCGCTTCGTTCACCAACCCCTTGCCGGCGACGATCGCGTCGGCGAACGCGTCCAGCTCGGCCCGTTCGGTGGAGAGCCCACGGAACTCGACCGTCTCCATCGGCTGGCCGACGAAACTGCGCTTGAGCGTCCAGGTGGTCAGATGCGGGATCGATCCCATCTCCGCCCAGCCCTTCGACCCGAATATTTGCAGTCGCCAGGATTCGGCCGTCGCAATGATGGTCGCGAGATAGCCGGTGGCGCCGGCTTCGAAGGTGAACAGCATCGAGGTGGTATCGTCCAGTCCGTAATCCAGCACCATGCGCTTGCTCATGGCGTAGACCGAATCGACTCTTCCGGCGAGATAGATCATGGCGTCGACGACGTGGCAGCCGCGCCCCGTCATCCCGCCTGCCGGGCCCTCGTCGCGCGAGGGGCGCCAATGCTCCTTGGCATAACGATAGACGCTGGGGCCGTTGAAATTGCCTTCCATGTGCAGCACGCGCCCGAGGCGGCCATCCTCGATCATGCGCTTCACTTCCTGCAGCGCCGGCTGGTAGCGCCAGTTGTAGCCGACCATCAAGGTGATTTTCGCTCTAGCGCAGGCCTTCAGCGTCGCCTCGGTGCTCGCCTGGCTCAGCGTGAACGGCTTTTCGCAGTAGACATGCTTGCCCGCCCGCGCCGCCTGCGTCACCTGATCCGCGTGCGTGCTGTGCGGTGTGGCGAGCACGACCGCATCGATGGCGGGATCGGCGAGGATCGCGGCGTAATCGGCCGAAACCGGGAAGCCCTTCTGCTCGCCGAACTCCCGCGCCTTGTCCACCGTGCGGGTACATCCCGCCACGAAGCGGATCTTCGGGCTCATGCCCTGAACGTGCTCGACCAGGTTGCGGCCCCAGCCGCCCAGGCCAACGATCGCGGCATTGATGATGCGAGGCTCGTGACCGGCTGTCATACCATCTCCTCGGAAACCGCCCCCGACCACGGCGACATGACGTCGCTGATGCCGCAGTTCTCGCCGCTGTCCCAGTCGCGTGCTACTGCGCTCGGACACGCGAAGTTGGTGGGATAGACCACGAGCTCGGTTTCATTCAATTGGAATTCGCGCTCGAGCGCCGCCCGCGCGTCGGGCGCGAGCCGGGGATCGATGCCTACTGTATCGCCTCCGCTCGCATCGACGCGCGGCGTGTGCCAGGCCGCATCCAGCGCCATGCCGTAGTCCAGCAGCATGGAGGTGAGCTGCACCACGGCCGGGAAAATCTTGCGACCGCCCGAGCCGCCGAGCGCGTACGCGCTCCGGCCT
>JBOIEI010000705.1:0-2616 GCA_050741055.1 Burkholderiales bacterium
CCCGGATATTTCATCGGGGCACGGGAGCTCGCCGGGCGGCTTATTCGCGCAGTGCGCGCGCGACCCGCGCCAGGTTACGCGGCTCGGTCGATCCCTGACTGCGCGCGAGGTCCAGAGCGACGCGGCCGAGCTCGCGGTACAGCGTAGCCAAGTGCCGGTCGCGCCCTCGCAGCGCCTCCAGCTGACGCACGACGATGGCATCGTCCCCGCGGGCGATCGGACCGGTCAGCGCCCGCACCGTGCCCACCCGGAAGACGTTGTCCACGGTCTCTCGCACGAGCGGTTCCATCAACTTGTAGGACCATTCCAGCCGGATGCCGGCCGCCTCGTAGCAACGCAGTCCCGCTTCCAGCAGGGCGCAGAGATAGTTGCACACGACCACGCTGCCGGCGTGGTAGAGCACCTTGTTGCGCGACTCGATCTCGAACACGCGCGCGCCCGCCTTGCGCAACGCCACGCGCAGGATCTTGAGCGCTTTCTTGTCGCCTTCGAGCGCCACGTAGGTCCCCGGAAACGAGCCCGCGGCATAACCGGGGTCGGCGAACGTCTTCAGCGGGTGGAAGCTGCCCGCATGCGCGCCGAATTCGATCGCCGCCACCATGTCCAGCGACGAAGTTGCGCCGCTCATGTGCACGACCACGTTGCCCTTGGCAAGACGGCTTTCCGTCAGCAGCTGGCTCGCCGTCTCGACGATGGCGCGGTCGGGCGTGGCGACGAGCCAGACCTGCGCCGGGCGCATTTGCGAGAGCCGCCGTACCGGCTCGCCGGCCTCGGCGAACTGCGCGCAGGCACGCGCAGCCGCGAAGTTGAGATCGTACAGATCCTGTACCACGAAGGCGTGCGCCTGGTGGAACAAGCGCGCGAAAGTGCGTCCCGCGCGCCCGCAGCCCACGATGTTCAACGTTCTCATCGATACCTCCGCTTGCGTTGCAACCGGTGTAATGTAACGCTGCCGAGTACGACTACGAAGTTCGCCACTTCTCACCATGCCGGGAGATCGCATGCTGCGCCGCTCATGCCTGCTGCTCGTCATCGCCGCCGCTACTGTGCTGTCCGGTTCGGTGTACCTCTCGGAGGCGGTATATGCCCAGACCAAGTCCGCCGAAGGGCCCCAGGCCAAGCCCGCCAGCGGGCTCGAGACCGCGATTTTCGCGGGCGGCTGCTTCTGGTGCATGGAACCGCCCTACGACGAGTTGCCTGGTGTCGTCTCGACGACTTCGGGGTACATCGGCGGGCACACGAAGAACCCGACCTATAAGCAAGTATCCGCCGGAACCACGGGGCACACCGAAGCGGTGCAGATCGTGTTCGACCCAAGCAAAGTGAGCTACCAGAAGCTGCTCGAAGTATTCTGGCGCAACATCGATCCAACCACGCCGAATGCGCAGTTCTGCGATCACGGCTCGCAGTACCGCAGCGGCATCTTCTACCTGAACGAAGAGCAGCACCGGCTGGCCGTGGCCTCGCGCGACCACCTCGAACGCACGAAGCCGTTTCGCGAACCGATCGTGACCGAGATCACCCGCGCGACCACGTTCTATCCCGCCGAGGACTACCACCAGAACTACTACAAGAAGAATCCGCTGCGCTACAAGTTCTACCGCTCGGGCTGCGGTCGCGACAACCGGCTGGAACAGCTCTGGGGCAAGGCAGGCCATTGAGCGACACTTCAGTCGGTCCCGGCAACAGCTCCGGGGCGAGTTAGCTATCGAGGAATACCTCAATCGGTCACGCCATAGCGACGAGGCTGCGCCGGCCATAGCCCGCGTGCACTGGAGCGCGCTCCATCGAATACGGCATAGCTCTGCCCGCCCAGATGCGGCAGCGGACGTGCCAGCGCAGCAAGCGCGCGCGCATCGGCCGCGACCACCACGGCATACGGCTGCCCATCGGACGTGCGCCAGGCGTAGGCCAGCGCGCTGCCAGCGCCTGCGCCGGGAACGCTTCGTTGCGGAAGGTCCAGTCGCGCGAGCAGGCGCTTTACTTCGGCGTGCAAGCCGACGATCAGCAGCGGTGCGCGAACCTGCGTCGTAGTCGGATCGAGCAACTTCACTTCGGATTCGAGCGCGGCTTTCGCAACACCGAGCGCTGCCGCGCGCGCAGGCTCGTCCGAAGCCGCCAGTGCAACGCGTGTGTGCGGATCGAGCAGCACCTGGCGCAGCGTCGGCGCGATCTCTTCGGGATGCAGGTGGCGAAACACGCGCACATCGGGATCGATCTCGACGAAAAGCGCGCGTGCCGGCAGCGCAGTGTCGATGCGCATCTCCAGCCCATCCATCTCGACGCCTACGTCGGTGCTGCCGCGCTCATGGTGGATACGCAGCGGTACGCGCAGTCGAAAGGCGGGATCCTGCTGTCGCAACACAATCGACAGCCGAGACTCGCCCGAGACGGTCGAACGCCTGGCAGCGGCAACTTCCAGCAGCGGCGCACCCGGTCTTTGCACCCATTGCTCGAAGAAGCCGCCCAGGTCGATGCGCGCTTGCGCCGCGAACGCTCGCTGCAGGTCCTGCCAGCCGGCGGTGCGCAACCGATGCTCGCGCCAGAACGCCTGCAGGCCGGCGCGAAATGCTTGCGTCCCGATGCGATCGCGCAACATGAAGAACACGAATGCCG
>JBOIEI010000706.1:0-2648 GCA_050741055.1 Burkholderiales bacterium
TCCAGGTACGGCAGGCCCGGCTTCACCATCACCATGTCGGCGCCTTCGTCCAGATCGAGCGCCACCTCGCGCAAAGCCTCGTCGGAATTCGCCGGGTCCATCTGATAGGTGTACTTGTCGCCGCCGCCGAGCGTCGCGCTGGAACCCACGGCGTCGCGAAACGGCCCGTAGAACGACGAGGCGTACTTCGCCGAATACGCCAGGATGCGGGTGTGGATATGGCCTTGCGCATCGAGCGCGGCTCGAATGGCGCCGATGCGTCCGTCCATCATGTCGGAGGGCGCCACCATGTCGACGCCTGCCGCGGCCTGCGTCAAGGCCTGGCGCTGCAAAGCCGCCAGCGTCTCGTCGTTCAGGACGTAGCCGTTCGCGTCCAGCAGGCCGTCCTGGCCGTGGCTCGTATACGGGTCGAGGGCGACATCGGTCATGACGCCGAGTCCGGGAAAGGCCCGCTTCAAGGCGGCGATCGCCCGGGGCACCAGGCCCTCGGGGTTGTAAGCCTCACGGCCGTCGGCGCTTTTCAGTCGCGCATCGATTGCGGGAAAGAGCGCGATCGCGGGCACGCCGAAATGCACGCAGCGCTGCGCTTCTTCGAGCAGGTGATCGATCGTCATGCGGCGAACGCCGGGCATCGAGTCGACGCTCTCGGTGCGACTGCTGCCGTCCAGCACGAAAACCGGATAGATGAAGTCGTCGGCTGCGAGCTTGTGCTCGCGCATGAGCCGGCGGCTGAACTCGTCGCGGCGCATGCGGCGCATTCGGAGCGACGGGAATCGAACGGTGCGGATCTGGGTCACGGGGGCTCCTGAAAACCATGCCGCGCGTAGGCGAAAGAGGATCGGGGAACTTATTTCCGGCCGGGCGCGTCTCAATTCGCAGACGATGTTTCATCGTCTCCCGCTTCTCCTCCCTGAGCGGGCGCCTTAATCCCAATTAAGGCATTTTTGCCCCCGGCTTTGCTCCCCTTTAGCCGGGGGTTCTTATTTTGTGCGCCCGCTTTTTCGATCGGTTGCGCAACGGGCAAGTCGAGCCAGCCGGCAACGACCGCGCGCGCGGGCTCGACACCGGTTCCGGCAAGGCTCGAAAAAAGCTGCACGCTGCACATCATGCCGGATGTCGCCGTCCATTGCTCGACCTGGCGCAAAGCCGCCAGGGCCTGGTTGCGCGACAGCTTGTCCGCCTTGGTCAGGAGAATATGCACGGGCCGATGGCGAGGTGCGAACCACGCGAGCAATTGCCGATCGAGTGGCATCAGTGGATGGCGAACGTCCATGATGAGGACGAGGCCCTGCAGCGCTTCGCGCTGCGCCAGGTAACCGTCGACAAGCCTACCCCATTGTCGCCGTAACGACTCGCTGACCCGCGCATAACCGTAACCCGGCAAGTCGACGAGAAACCGCTCGGGAGCTACTTCGAACAGCTGGATCGTGCGTGTCTTGCCGGGCTGGCGCGCGACATAGGCCAGCCGGCGCCGGCGCGTGAGCATGTTGATCGCGCTCGACTTGCCGGCGTTGGAGCGTCCCGCGAATGCAACTTCGCGTCCCGCTTCCGCCGGTAGCTGACTTAATTCGGCGACGGTGCGCAGCAGTCGGGCGTGATCGAAGACAGTCATGAGGCTCGAGCCCGGATACTTCACCGGGGCGCGGGAGTTGGCCGTTGGTTACGATCGGGCCGGCCTGGTGAAATATCCGGGCTAACGGCGGGTCCGCGCCTGGCATCGGCCTGCGCGCTTACTATAGAATACGCCGCTTTCGATCAGGCGTCGTGAAGGGCAGGGCGATGAGGGTGCGCGCAGCAGCGCTTGCAATGGGGATCGCAATGGCAGGCGCAAGCGCCTGGGCCGCCGAGCCGGCGAAGGGCGGTCCGGATCTCGCGAGGGGTCAAAAAATCGCGGCCGAAGTTTGCGCTGCCTGCCATGGTCCGGACGGCAACAGTCCCTTGCCCGAGAACCCGAAGCTGGCTGCGCAAATGGCTGCCTATACCGCCAAGCAGCTCGCCGACTTCAAGGCGGGCAAGGAACGCAAGAGCCCGATCATGTCTCCCATGGCCGCGCCGCTATCGGCCGCGGACATGCAGGCGGTGGCAGCCCACTATGCCGCGCAGAAGCCGAGACTGGGCGCGGCGCACAACAAGGAAACGCTGAGCCTGGGCGAGAAGCTCTACCGGGCTGGCAATGCGGCAAAGGGCGTGCCGGCCTGCAGCGGCTGTCACGGACCCGCCGGCGCCGGCATCGCGGCGCAGTATCCCCGCCTCTCCGGTCAGCACGCACAATACACCGCGGCACAGCTGCGCGCGTTCCGCTCCGACGAGCGCAGCAACGATCCGAACCAGATCATGCGTATGATCGCGGAGCGCCTGTCGGAGCAGGAGATCGCCGCCGTGGCTGACTACATCGCTGGGCTGCACTGAGAGACGGTCCGACTGAAGTTTCCTTCGTTGGCTCCCTGCGCAGGCACGAGCCCCGGAACGTTCAACGACATGCGATGGATGCTCGTCCGGCACGGGGATGACCTGGGCGGCTCTAGCGTTCTACCCGGCGTTGCGCGCGGCGGAGCGAAACGCCTGCTTCGCGGCATCCACGCTGCGCTCGATCTCGGCCTCGCCGTGGGCGGATGAGACGAAGCCCGTTTCATAAGCCGAAGGCGCGA
>JBOIEI010000707.1:0-13136 GCA_050741055.1 Burkholderiales bacterium
GGCGCCTATTTCCTGACCGGCTCGGTGAGCCTGCTGTCGGATGCGCTGGAGGCGTTCGTCAACCTGGCCGCGGGCATGATTGCGTTCGGCGCGCTCACCATCGCCGCGCGTCCCGCCGATGCCGATCATTCGTATGGACACGACAAGGCGGAATACTTCGCGAGCGGGGTCGAGGGCGTCCTGATCCTGTTGGCTGCCGGTTCCATCGTGTACGCGGCGGTTCCGCGCCTGTTCTCGCCCCAGCCCCTCGCGCATCTCGGCATCGGGCTGGCGATCGCAGTGATCGCGGCGGCGGCGAACTACGCCGCCGCGCACCTGATGCTGAAGGGCGCCCGCCGCCACGACAGCATCGCCATCGAGGCCGACGCCCAGCATCTCATGACCGACGTCTGGACCACTGCCGCCATCGTTGCCGGCTTGCTGCTCGTGTGGTTCATGCCCGCCTGGCACGTCCTCGATCCGTTGCTGGCGGTGGCGGTCGCGCTGCGCATCGTGGCAACGGGCATCGATCTGCTGCGCCGTTCGACCAACGGTCTCATGGATACCGCCTTGCCGGCCGAGGAAATCGAGCGCATCGAGCAGGTCGTTGGCGCACATATTTCACCGCAGGCGGAATACCAGGCGATGCGCACCCGCAAGGCGGGCGCTCGGCGCTTCATCGAGCTCAACCTGCTGGTGCCCGGCGCCACAGCGGTAAGCGATGCGCACGGCTTGTGCGACCGGATCGAGCACGCGATCCAGGGCGCGCTGCCGAATGCATCGGTGGTCATCCACGTCGAACCGCGGGAGATTCGCCCTAGTGCCGCGGCGCAGGCTCAGGCGCTCCCCGGTCACGAGTGAGCATCGGCCCGCTTTTCTGCTACGCTAACCGACTCGTGTAACCAGAGGCTACGACCATGGCCAACCGACCCGACGACCGCTTGAGCGAAGTGAAGATGGACCCCGATAACCTGCACCTGGAAGAGGTCTTTACCGATCGGCGCGTCGGCACCATCCGGCGGCTCACGCCGGTGAACGGCAAGGGTGCTATCGATACCACCCGAGCCGTGTCCTATGTCGGCGAAACCCAGGTCATGACCTCGGTCGGCGCGTTGCCGATCTCGTTCGAGATCGAGGCCAAGGATCTGGCCGAGGCCGCAGCCAAGTTCGGCGCCGAAGCCAAGGATGCAATCGAGCGCACCGTGCGCGATCTGCACGAGATGCGCCGGCAAGCGGCTTCGTCGATCGTCGTGCCGCAGGGCGGGATGGGTGGCATGGGTGGTCTCGGCGGAGGCGGTGTGCCGGGTGGCGGCAAGATTCAGATACCCTGAGCCAGCAGCTGAAAGATGACGTAGCGTATCGGACGTGCTACTTCGTCTTCGAGACGGGGCGTACACATTCGCTGGAGGAGAGTGACCATGTTCGAAGACAAGCTCGCGCTTCATACCTGGTCCCTGGATACCACGCCGCTTGCTGGAGCGCTTGCGGCCTGCAAGCAGGCCGGATGGAAGGGGGTCGAGTTGCGGCGCATCGACTTCGTTCGCTGCCAGGAAGCGGGCCTCGACAATGCCCAGGTGCTCGAGCTGGTGCGAGCGTCGGGGCTCGAGGTCGCCTGTATCGGCACCGAATACGGGCTCATGTTCGCTGCAGGCGGCGAGCGCGACCGGCTGCTGGAGATGCTCGATCTGACGTGCCGCAACGCCCGCGCGCTGGGTTGCGAGCTGGTGATGATCGCGCCGGGCCAGAACAGCGGCACGCTCGCGACCGCGGTCGCGAATTTCCGGGCGGCGGGCGAGGTGGTCGAGCGCCACGGCGTGCGCCTGGCGCTCGAGTTCAACTCCCAGCACCCGGTCATCAATCGTCTCGCGGTGGGCCGGGACCTGGTCGCGGCGACCGCGCATCCGAGCTGCGGCCTGCTGCTCGACAGCTACCACATGGAGCGCTGCGGCGACGGTGGGCGCAGCTTCGCGGCAATGGCGCCGCGCGAGATCTTCGCTTTCCAGTACAGCGACGTGCCTGCCGGCGCGCCCGCAAACGAGCGCCGTCCCACCGATCGCCTGCCGCCCGGACAGGGCTGCGTGCGCTGGCTGGAGGTGTTCCGCTTGCTGGCCGAGAAGGGTTATGCGGGATACTTGAGCTACGAGGCGCCGAACCCGCTGCAGTGGGCGCGTCCGCCGGTCGACGTCGCGCGTGAAGCGCTGCAGGCGACCCGTTCGCTGCTGCGGGAGGTCGAACGTGCGGCATGAGGCCGACTTCTAAAACGAGTCAATTCACCCGAGGAACGATCATGTACGAGCACATTGTGGCGGAAGTAGAAGACGGCGTGGGGGTCGTGACTCTGAATCGGCCCGACAAGATGAATGCGATGAACCGAAAGCTTAGCCACGAGCTGCACCACGCGGTGAAAGCGTTCGAGGCCGACGATGCGATCGGCTGCATCGTGATCACGGGGGCCGGTGAGCGCGCATTCTCGGCCGGCGGCGACATCCACGAGCAATTGAAGGACGATGCGCGCTATTCGGACGAAGAGCGCGACGCGATGCGTAACTCGCAGCGCAGCTTCGAGATCTCCGCTTGCGCCAAGCCGACGCTCGGCATGATCAATGGCATCGCCTATGGCGGCGCCGCAGTGCTCGCATCCTCGCTCGATATGCGCATGGGCTGCGAAGGCACCCGGTTTCGCTTTCTCGCCGCCGCATATGGCCGGATCAACAGCACCTGGACCCTGCCCAACCAGGTCGGCTGGCCGATAGCCAAGGAGTTGCTGTTCTCGGCTCGGATCGTGGAAGCCGAGGAAGCCTACCGCATCGGGCTGCTGAATCACCTGGTGCCGCGCAGCGAGCTGCGCGAAAAGACGATGGCGCTGGCGAAGACGATCGCCGCCAACCACCGCGGGGCGGTCGTGGGCATCAAGCAATTGATGCTGCAGCAGATGACGATGGGGCTCGATGCCCAGCACAAGGCGGAGGTCGACTACACCACCCACGTGCTGCGGGGCGCGAAGGCGAAGGAGGCCTTCCCCGAGTTCATCGCGCGCAAGGGCTTGGCGACCGGGTGATCCGTGCCGACTCGAGCGTCAGCGGCGCAAGCATCGTTCCGGCTCGAAGAAGCGACCATCGAGGATCTGCATCGCGCCATTCGCTCCGGTGAGATCACCTGCGTCGAAGTCGTGCAGCGCTATCTTGCACGCGCGCGTGCCTTCAACGGCGTAGCCAGCGTTCTGGTCACCGAGGACGGCAAGCCGATCGAGCCCGCACCGGGCGCCGTGCGCGCGGGCGCGCCGGTGCGTTTTCCGAGCGACACCGTCAAGGCTTCCGCCCTGCTGCCGGATCTCGATCGTTATCGCGGCCCGCCGCTCGAATTCGGCCGCATGGAGCCTACCGCGTCCGACCCCTCGGTCGCGCAACAATACGGCATGATCGTCGGCAAGCCGAACGCCGGCCAGCTCAATGCGCTGGCGACGCTCAACATTCGCGGCGAGCGTTCGGTGACCTGCCGCGGCGAATACGACCGTCATCCCGACCTGGGGCTGTTGCCGCCGGGCGCGCCGCCCGTGTGCGATCTGTTCCGCCGCCAACCCGATGCGCTCGAGCAGGCGGCCGAGTTTGATCGAACCTACGGGCGCAATCCGCCGCTGGACGAAATGCCGCTCTATGGCGTCGTGGTGTCGCTCAAGGACCCGTTCGATACGCGCGACATGCGCACCACCGGCGGCGGCGATGCGGCTTACGACATCGACTTCCCCGCGCGCGACCACGTGCTCGTCGAGCAACTGCGCAAGAAGGGTGCGATCGTCTATGCCAAGGCGGTGAACACCGAGTACAACGGACGTGCCGGCAATCCGGGCGGACGCCATCATCCGCGCAAGGTATTGCCGTCGGTGCTCGGTTATCAGCGCAGCAGCTGGGGCGGCAATCCGTCCAACGTCTACGACACCGCGCGCGCGGCCTCGCTCGGGTCGAGCTCGGGCTCGGGCGTGTCGGTCAGCGCCAATCTCGTCATGGTGAGCCTGGGCGAGGAAACGCGCGCGTCGTGCCGGGGGCCGGCCAACCACAACGCCTGCGCATTGATCCTGCCGCACAAGGCGATGCTGGGGTTCGACGGCGGCGCGATCGGCGCCGACATCTACTGCGATCGCACCGGCATCCTCGCGCGCACGCTGGCCGATTGCGCGAAGGTGCTGGACGCGCTGAAGGACCCGGTCGACGGTTATTACGATGCGCGCGATCCGTACACCACGGTGCCGCGCTCGTCGGTGCTTGCGGAAGGCTACGCGACCCATGCCGTGCCGCTGCCATCGCTCGAGGGCATGCGCATCGGCATCGTGCGCGAGTCCATGCTGAATCCCGGCACGAACGCCGCCGAGCCGATCATCACCGCCGCGGCGCGCGAGATCAAGGGCGTGCTCGGCGCTCAGCTGGGCGCGACGCTGGTGGAATCGTCGCATCGGCTGTGGCAGCCCGATCCGGATATCGAGCCGATGGCGGTCGACTTCACGCGCGCGCTTGCACGGCTGGTGCCGGTGTTCATGCCCGACATCCTGTTTCGCCTCACGCCCTCGGGGGAACCGGTGTTTCCGGAAGTGGCGG
The DNA here is from genome assembly GCA_050741055.1 of Burkholderiales bacterium. GTDB lineage: Bacteria > Pseudomonadota > Gammaproteobacteria > Burkholderiales > WYBJ01 > WYBJ01. The sequence continues at coordinate 4,569 of JBOIEI010000707.1, forward strand.
CGGCAATCGTTGCGACCGAGTTCGCGCCAGGCCGAGTGTTCGGCACCGGTTCTATGCAGCCGATCGACTACTGCGTCGCGCTCGCCGACGGGCTCATCGATCCGCCGGCGAATCTCGACATCGCGACCGTGCAGCAGCAGGAGCTCGCGCCGACGTTCCGCTTCCACATCAGGCAATATCTGTCGAGGCGCGCCGCCGACTGGAGCGCGCTCGGCTACAGCGAAACACTGGTCGACTGGCCGAGCCTCAATGCGCGCTCGAAATTCTGGGGCGACGATGGGCGCGCCGCGTTCCGTAACTGGGAAGAGATCGCCGATCCGCGCAATCCATTGAGCGGCCGCCAGGGCGTGAACGAGCGCATCATGTTGCGCGAGCTGCTGCGGCGCGTGGACATGATGGTCATCCTGGAGAATCGTCTCGATGTGCTGGTGCGGCTGCATACGCCGCTGCCGCCGGCGAAGATCGGCGGACCGGAAGTGCCCGGGCCGATCGGGCAGCTTCGCAACGAATCGCAGTACGGCCCCAACGCCGGGCTTACCGAGGTGCTCGTTCCGGCGGGATACGTGCAGGTCGCCTACGACCCGGTATTCGCATTGAGCGCCGACGCGACGCGCTACGTCGGCATTGCCTCGGAGGTGCCCACGGTGCTGGCGGAGCCGGGGCTGCCGTTCTCGCTGGTATTCCGTGCCGAGCCGGGCAAGGAAGATATCGTGCTCAGGATCGCCGCGTCGTACGAGCAGGCTTCGCGGCGGCGCGTGCCGCCGCCCGCTTTCGGGCCTCTTACGGACGACGGGGCGGAGACGACTCCACCGAGCGACGGATGACTTCTCCAGCATTCATCTCGAATGATTTGGCGCGCGTCATGATGGCCTGTTCCTGTCAGCCGATCGTGGCGCTGATCCAATCGGCGATGTAATCCACCGCGACCTGCCGATTGTCGGCCTGCACGTGGTAGCGCGTGCCGTCCTCGGGCTTGAGAATCTTCAGGTGCTTATGAGGCGAGGCGATCGCCTCGAACAGCTTGTAGGCCGATTCCACCGGCACGGTCTTGTCGGTCTCCGCGTGCACGATGAGAAAGGGCATGGTGATGCGTGAGGCGACCCCGGCGAGCGAGAACTTCTCCGCCTTGGCGATCGCCTCGTCCATGGTCTCGCAGCCCATGATCCAGCGGAAATGGAAGTTCGATTGCGAGGTGTTGGTCGGGTCCTGCTCGTGGCGGCGCTTGATCTCGCGCTGCCATGCCGCCAGATCCCAGTGCAGGGCGGCGAAGGCGACACCGGCGCGGTAGCGCGGCTCGAACGCGGCCACCCGCCCGGCATAGTAGCCGCCGAAGCTGTAGCCCATGACGGCCACCTTGTCCGGATCCACTTCGGCGCGCTTCGAGACGTAATCGTAGGCCGCCGTGCCGGCCACTTCGTAGTCGTGGCGCGCGTACATGTCGCGCAGCCGCAGCGCTTCGCCCTGCCCCGGGCCGTCGATCGCGAGCGTGTTCCAGCCGCGCGCGGCGAATTCGAGCCCGTTGAAGAGGACGCTCATCTCCTTGCAGTTGTCCATGCCGTCGAACACGACGATTGTCGGCCGCGGCCCGGAAACACCCGGTGCCTTGAGAAACAGCGCGGGAAGCGTCGTGCCTTCGAACGGCACCTCGACCTTCTCCATGTTGGGATAGCGGCGCAGCAGCCCCGCATGATGCAACTCGAGCGCCTTGCGCCCGATCTCGCGCTTGAGCGGCCCGGGCGGCACGAAGCGTTCGCCGGTGAAGTAGTACATCCCCGCGCGCAGGTAGTAGTTGCCGGCCGTGTGCTGGCGGCCTTCGGCGGCTGCCTGGTCGGCGACCTTCTCCAGGCGCGCGCCCAGCGCGCACCATTCCTTCTGCCACGTCTCATGATCGATCTGCTTGTCCATCAGCCGCTGGCAGACTTCGTCGATCTCCCCCAGCGCCACCGATCCGCCATAAGGCGCCATTGCCTTGGTCATCAGCACTGCATTCGACCAGAGCACGTTGCCGGGGAAGTGCTCGGTCCAGGTGGATTGGTTTGTCATTGCTTGCTCCAGTTGTGCGTCGTTCCGCGCAAGCGGAAGCCCGGGAAGCCTCGGACTCAGTCCTGGATTCCCGCTTGTGCGGAAACGAAGTAAAAATTCTGCAGCGCTATCCAGCGCTTCCCATCGCCGCAACGATGCGCTCCGGCGTGAACGGCAGATCGCGCACGCGAACGCCGAGCGCGTTGGCGATCGCATTGCCGATCGCGGCCACGGCGGGGCCCGCCATGCCTTCGCCCACGCCGAGCGAAGTTTCCTCCGGCCGATCGATGAGCACGGTCTCGACCTGCGGCGCCTCGGCGAAGGTGAGGATGGGATACGCGTCCCAGTTGCGGCTGGTGATGCGCGTGCGGTCGAATCGCACTTGCTCCTTGAGCGTCCAGCTGGTCGCCTGCACGATGCCGCCCTCGGCCTGGTTGCGGATGCCGTCGGGATTGACGATGCGGCCGCAGTCGAGCGCGGTCCACACGCGCGGCACACGCACCGTGCGCTCGACCACGACTTCGGCGATGCAGGCGACATAGTTGCCGAGTCCCTTGTAACGGGCGTAGCCGATGCCGAGCCCGGTCGACCGGTCGCGATCGGCGTGGGAGCGTGTGTGCCAGCCCGCGCACTCGGCGACTGCTTCCAGCACGGCCCGCGCACGCGCATCGTCGAGATGGCGCAAGCGGAGCTCGAGCGCATCGACGCCTGCCGCCGCAGCGAGCTCGTCCATGAACGATTCGATGGCGAAGACGTTGATGTAGGCGCCGAGCGCGCGCAGCGTCGAGACGCGAACCGGCATCGTGCGCAAGGTATGGTTGACGACGCGGTGGTTCCGAAAGACGTAGCCCGGAACCGCGTTGCGCTGGCTGGCGCCGCCGGAAGAAAGGGGCAGATCGATGGTCGGCGGCGGCTCGTGGCCCTGGTCGAAATGCCAGGCGGCGAGCAGCCCCGGGTTGGGATGGCGCCCGGGGCGGCAGACATGGCGGTTGGTGTAGTGATCCTGCTGCCAGCCGGCGATCCGTCCGGACGCGTCGACCCCGCCGCGCATGCGCACGAACATGGCGGGACCGAACGGCTCCCAGCCGAACTCGTCTTCGCGCGTCCATTGCAGCCGCACCGGCCTGCCGGGCACTGCGCGCGCAATGATGACCGCATCGAAAGCGGCATCCTCGGCGCCGGTGTGACCGTAGCAGCCGGCGCCTTCCATGTGCCGCACGACGATGCTCGCGCGATCGATGCCGAGGATTCTGCCGATCTCGTCGCGCAGCGGATACGGTCCCTGACAGTGCGACCACACTTCCAGTGTGCCGTCCGCGTTCCAGCGCGCGACGGCGCAGGAAGGACCGATCGAGGCATGCGCGAGATACGGCCGACTGTAGTCCGAGGCAAGCTCGCGCACCGCCGGCCCGGTCGGCAGCGACGACTCGCTCAGCACTTCATCGTCGGTCGGCTGGCTCGAAAGAAAAGCCGGCAGGGCATCGACATCCGGCAGGTCGGCCTGCTCGGTCCAGCGCGCCGACTTCGCCAGCGCGTGGGCGGCCTTGATCGCCTGCTCCTCGCGGCTGGCGACCACGCCGAGAAAACTGCCTTCGCGCACGACCGTTGCCACGCCCGCCAGCGCACGGACCGCTTCGAGATCGACCGCCTGCAGGCGCGCGCGGTAGGAGGGCGGGCGCACCACCCGCGCGTGCAGCATGCCGGGCAGGTCGAGATCGTGCACGTAGGCGGCGCCGAAGAGCTTGTCCGGGATGTCGACGCGCTTGACTTCGCGTCCGACGATCTTCAGGGCGGCGGCCGCTTTTGGCTGCACGTCCCCGATTGCGTCGCGTGCCAGATCGACCTCCGGCGCGAGCTGCCAGTACGTGACGGTATCGTCGCGTCCGCGGACGCGGATGGTGCCGTCCTCGACCGTGAGGCTTTCCAGCGTGGCGCCGAGCTTGCGCGCGGCCGTCTGCAGCAGCAGATCGCGCACTTCGGCGCAGGCATAGCGCAAAGCCGTGCCGCCTTCTTCCACCGAACGGCTGCCCGAGGTCGTGCCTTCGTCCGGGCTTCGGGTCGTGTCGACGGCCGGCATGCGCACGCGCTCCAGCGCCACGTCGAGCTCGTCGGCGGCCATCTGCGCCATGGCCGACACGATGCCCTGGCCGATCTCGACCCGGCCGGTCAGCACGCTCACCGTGCCGTCGCCGTGGATGCGCACCCAGCGGTCGAGCCGCGTGTTGGTGGCGAGCGTAAAAGGAAGCTTGTCCATGGTGCGATGGCCTCTCGGCGCTGCCTCGTAGGCAATCGATCATAGGCGAGATCGGCACCGATGGCCATGACTGTACTTGTAAATTGCGTTGACCGGTCATTTGTCGTACAGTCGGCAGACACTTGAACACACCAGAGGCAGCCGTGGCTTCAACAGCGCTTTCCCTGCTCGGCGCCCCAAGGTTGTTCCGGGCGTCGAATCCGTTTGACCTCGACCGCGAGATCCGCCGCGGCCTGCCGGCGGAATCGCTGCTGCGTTTCAAGCGTGACGCAGGATTCTCCTTCGAGGAGATCGCGGCGTTGCTCGACATCAGCGCCAAGACCATCGAGCGTGTAATCGCGCGCCGCGCGCGGCTGAGCCATGGCGCCAGCGATCGGCTCTACCGCGTAGCCAGCATTCTGGCGCTTGCGGAGCACGTACTGGAGGATCGCAAGGAGGCGCTCGACTGGCTGCACGCGCCCCAGCATGGACTGGGCGGCCGGATACCGGTCGAGCTGCTGGCGACCGAGGCCGGTTCGAGGGAGGTCGAAACACTGCTGGAACGAATCGAGCACGGATTCTTGGCGTGATCCGCGCATGGCGGATCGTCAAGGCGCGATACGCCGGCGAGGCGTTTTCCGGAGCCGGCGGCTTGAACATCGGGGGCCGTTGGCACCGCAAGGGCGATCGGGTGATTTACGCGGCCTCCTCGCTCGCGCTTGCGGCGCTGGAAGTATTCGTGCATCTCCAACGTGCGCACGCCAGGATCCGCTGGGTCTCGTTCGAACTCGAAATACCCGATTCCTTGCCGGTGTTCGACCTGCCGCTGCGGCAGTTGCCGAGAAATTGGCGCCGTGAGCCGCCAATTGCTGCCACGATGAATATCGGCAGCGCGTGGATTCAGGGTGGCACTACGGCGGTGCTGCGCACGCCGTCGGCGATTATCCCGACCGAATGCAACTACATCCTTAATTGCGCTCACCCGGACTTGCGCAAGCTGCGCATCGGACCGGCGATACCGTTCAATTTCGATCCGCGGATGTGGAAGTGACGTCGGAAGTGCCGGTCGGGGGCGTCATTTGACTGTGCGTATTTGTGCCGGAGTTCCCTTCGATTGAGATCCGATCCGTTCCCATGGCACTGGCGTCGCTTATCTGTTGTTACCCGCCTCAGAAAAGAGGACGTGCCATGACTACGGTGGGCTTCGGTCAATGCCTCCTGCCCGTCGAGACCGAGAGCGCTCGCGCACCGGAAATTTCAACTATGATGCTCGCTGCACTGGCCATCGATCGTCACACGGGGCGGCAGGCGGAAGTGCCGCCCCCACCTTGGAGGACCTGTCATGACGGATCTCGCCGAAGCCGCCGCGGAGCTCACCCGGGCGCAGCATGCGCAGAAGATGATCGACTATGGGCAGCGCGGCGCCGAACGCGCGCGCGCCATCGGCAACCGAGGTCCGGTCCGGCTGGATGCGAACGGCCGGCTGCATCCGGACATCCTGGCCGCGTACTGGCAGCACGGCTACTATGTCTTCGAGGGGATAATCGGTCCGCAGGAAGTCGAGGAACTGCGCCGCGAGGCCGGCGAGATGCTGCAGCGAGCACCGGTCGCGCCGGGCGCCAAGATCGACGCGCAAGGCCGCCCCGCCTTGGGCGTCGATGCACCGCGCGAGATCTACAACCTCTGCAAACCGCTGTCCGATCCGCAAGGCGGCACGGACGCGAACGCGGGCCGCCATCCGAGCCGCATGGCCGAGCCCAATCCCGACGGCGACGCGCCCAGCTACACGGTGCTGCGCATGCGCGCCATGTGCCAGTACATGCCGGCGGGATTGCGCGTCTACGGCCATCCGCAGCTGCTCGCGATCGCGGCCTCGATCAACGGCGAAGACTTCGTGCCCTTCAACGATGTGATCTTCGTCAAGCAGCCCGGGGTCGGCGGTTCGATCGCCTGGCACCAGGACGGCGTGACCCATTGGGACAGTCCGCAGTGGAACGAAGGCATCCACGGCTTCAACTACCAGGTTCAGCTCTACCCCACCACCCCGGCCAACGCGCTCTGGGTGGTGCCCGGCACGCACAAGCACGGACGCGCCGACATCAAGCGCATGGTGGCCGACAACGGCGGCAGCGAGCAGTTGCCGGACGCGCTCCCGCTCATCTGCGCGCCCGGCGACGTGACCATCGTCAATCGCCAGACACTGCACGGCTCCTTCGCCAATTCCTCGCCCAATCTGCGCATCTCCATCACCTTCGGCTTTCATCGCCGCACGTCGGTGCTGGGCTCGAAATCCGCGCTCAGCATGGCGTACCAGGGGGTGACTTACGACGCGGAGCGCATCGATCGGCGCTCCGCCGTCATTGCGGTCGCGATCGACGCGCGCCGTAGCCGCTACCCGAACGAGCGTCCCTTCGTGTACCAGCCGTTCGCTGGGCGCGAAAAAGAGTACCGCTTCGACGATGCGACGTTCGAGAAGGTCGTTCGCAACTACAACCTCTACGACCTCGCTATCTGAGCCGGGGGGTTGACTCGGACGCTGCGTCAGGCGCCGCGCTTCAGTGCAGTCGAACCCCGGTGCGCTTCACCACTTCTCCCCAGCGGACGATTTCAGTCTGAATGAAGTCGTCGAACTGCTCCGGGGTGCTCGTCACGGTCTCCACGTGCAGCGTTGCAAGCATCGACTGAACCTCCGGAGAGCGGATTGCAGCGAGCAATCCGGCATGCAGCTTGGCAACGACCTGCCGCGGCGCCCCCGCCGGTACCACGATTCCATTCCAACCGGTTACGGCGTTCGCGGGCAGAAGGCCCTTCAGGGCAGGCACGCCGGGTAGCGTGGCGTGCGGCTTGTCGTCGACTACCGCGATCGCCTTCAGACGTCCGGCCTGAATGTGCGGCAGCGCGCTCGGCAGCGTATCGAACATGACCGGCACGCGCCCGGCGATCACGTCGGGATGCGCGGCCGGCGCGCCCTTGTAGCCGACATGTTCCATCTCCAGTCCGTGCTGGAGCTTGAACAACTCGCCGAGCAAGTGTCCCCCCGTTCCGACCGCTGCGGAGGTGAAGGTAATCCGGCCCGGCTTGGCCTTCGCCGCGGCGACCAGGTCGCTCGGTGTCGTCAGCGGCGAGTCAGCCGCCGTGACGATGAGGAATTTCAGCTGGTACACCAGTGTGACGCCGCGAAGGTCGCGCACGGAGTCGTACGGCAGCCGTGCGAACAGTGATGGGTTGATGGCATGGGCCGCGATGACCCAACCCATCGTGTAGCCATCGGCGGTGGCCTTGGCCACCAGGTCGGTGGCGATCGTGGTGCCTGCCCCCGGCCGGTTATCGACGACCACTTGGCGGCCCCAGAGCTTCGACAGCCGCTGCGCCAGCGCGCGTGCGGCCGCATCGCTCGCGGAACCGGAGGGTAGCGGAAAGATCAAGCGTACCGGCCGCTCCGAGACTCCGGCGCAGTGCACTTGCTGCGGCAGAAGAAGGCCGGCAAGCAGCACCGATGCCCATGCGATGGAGACCCAGGCTGTCATGATGATCCCCTCAGAACGACAGCGCCGATTCTAGGAGCGGCATCAGCGGAAATCGAGCCGTGCGGACGCACTTCACTCTTGAACGCCGCTCATCAATAATCCCATACCGGCGGAGCCGACCCGCAATGCTGGGTAGATTTCGAACGGCCGCGAGCTCCTGGAGCTCTTTCTAATGACCCGTGGGAGTGTCCATGGACCGTCTTCGGCAGCTGGAAATCGTGTTGCGCGTCGCAGCCGCGGGCAGTTTCGCCAAGGCCGCGGCCTCGCTCGAGGTCACCCCGTCGGCAATCAGTCACGCCATCGCCGATCTCGAGCGCCGCCTGCGCGTCGTGCTCTTTTACCGCACGACACGCCAGTTGAAGCTGACCGAGGAGGGAGAGGCCCTCTGCCGCCGCGGGCAGGAAATTCTCGATCGGCTCGCAGATCTGGAAGCGGCGGCGATGCAATCGGCCGGACGAATGACAGGGATGCTGCGGGTAGGCATGGGTGCGATGGTCTCGCAGTACGTCATCATGCCGCGGCTGCCGCGCTACCTGCAGCAGCACCCCCATCTATTCGTCGAATGCCGGCTGCTCAAGCAGCCGCAGGACATGCTTGCGGAAGGCGTGGACCTGCTGCTGCGGGGCGGTGAGCCGCCGGAGTCGAATCTGGTGGCGCGCAGAATCGGCCGGGTTCGGTTCGGCATCTATGCTTCGCCCTCGTACCTGGCGCGCTCCGGCGAACCCGACCATCCGAGCGAGCTGGCACGGCACCGGTGCATCAACTTTCAAACGCCGTGGATGGAGA
>JBOIEI010000708.1:0-1893 GCA_050741055.1 Burkholderiales bacterium
ACTGATTGGTATCGACGTTCGGCTCGTCGATCGGCACCGCTATGGCGGTGAGGCTGGTGAACGGATTCATGCGGACCCCTTTCTCGACGACGCTCGCTAAGCGTTCTTCAGCAGCTCGCGCACATCCGTCAAGCGACCCTTGATCGCAGCGGCTGCGGCCATCGCGGGACTTACCAGATGGGTGCGCCCGCCCGTACCCTGCCGGCCCTTGAAGTTGCGATTCGAAGTGGAAGCGCAACGTTCGCCTGGTCGCAGCTGATCGCCATTGATCGCCGTGCACAGCGAGCAGCCCGGTTCGCGCCATTCGAAGCCGGCTTGCCTCAACACGGCATCGAGGCCTTCTAGTTCCGCCTGACGCTTGACGAGCTGTGAGCCCGGCACCACCCATGCAGGCACCACGGCCTTGCCGAGCTTCGCCACTTCGGCAGCGGCGCGGATGTCCTCGACGCGGCTGTTGGTGCACGAGCCGATGAACACCTTGTCCACCTGGATGTCGGAAAGCGCCATGCCGGGCGTCAGCCCTTGATACTCGATGGCCGACGCGACTTCCTGCGCCACGATCGCATCCGCAATATCACGCGGATTCGGTACTACGCCGGTCACCGGCCCGCCCTGCGCGGGGTTGGTGCCCCACGTCACCATCGGCGCAATCTCGGCCGCACTCAGCGCAACTTCTCGGTCGAAGCGTGCGCCCTCGTCCGAAGGCAGCCTCTTCCACAGCGCCATCGCGGCCTCCCATTGCTCTCCTTTCGGCGCATAGGGACGCCCATGCAAGTATGCGTAGGTCGTTTCGTCCGGCGCAACCATCCCGGCGCGAGCACCGGCCTCTATGGACATGTTGCAGATCGTCATGCGGCCTTCCATGCTCAGATTTCGGATGGCGCCGCCCGCATACTCGACGATATGCCCGGTACCGCCGTCGACGCCGATGCTTGCGATGATGGCGAGAATGATGTCCTTGGGCGCGATCCCGAAGCCCAATTTGCCGTCGATCGTGATGCGCATGGACTTCTGCCGCCGTTGCCAGATGGCCTGCGTGGCCATCACGTGCATCATTTCGGAGGCGCCGATCCCGAACGCGATGCAGCCGAAAGCGCCGTGCGTCGCGGTGTGCGAATCTGCCCCGCAGATCAGCAGGCCCGGCTGCGTGATGCCCTGCTCGGGCGGTACGATGTGCAGGATGCCCTGGCGCGGATCGTCGATCCCGAATAGCGTGATGCCGTGCTTGGCGGCGTTGGCCTGCAACTGAATCACCATGTTGCGGATCTCGGCATTGGCGATGCCGTCGACGCCTCTGTCGCGCCCGGTGGTGGGCACGTAATGATCGGTGAATGCGAACACCTGCTGCGGCCGCGCGATCGTGCGGCCTTCTTCCTGCAGCTTGTCGAACGCGTGCGAAGCCCCTTCGTGAATGTAGGCGCGATCGACATGCAGCAGCAGTTCGCCGCCGTCTTCCGCCACGACGTGGCGGTTCCAGATTTTCTCGATGAGCGTCTGCGGTGCGGCAGACGAACCGGACCGACTCATGCGTCCCCCTTCAATTGGCCGTGATCTTCGCATCGCGCACGACCTGGAGCCAGCGTTCGCGCTCCTTCTGCACGAAGCGTCCGAATTCGGCGGCCGTCGAACCTGCGGGCTCGGCGCCTTGCGCTTCGAGCACACGCGCGACCTCCGGCGTGCGAACCTGTGCTGCGATGGTGCTGCTCAACTTCTCGATGACTGCGCTGGGAGTGCCCGCGGGCGCGAACATGCCCTGCCAGAGACTGATGTCCACCGTGGGATAACCTGCCTGCGCGAAGGTCGGGATGTCCGGTGCCGTCTTCATCCGCTTGTCACCGGTCACCGCGAGCCCGATCACCTTGCCGCTCTTCGTGTGCGGCAGCAGCGCCAACG
>JBOIEI010000709.1:0-4337 GCA_050741055.1 Burkholderiales bacterium
CCTCACACGACCCGATCGCGCCGCAGCGACTCGATCTGCTCGGCAGTGTACCCCAGGCCGGCAAGCACCTCTTCGGTGTGCTGCGAGAGCATGGGCGGGGGCCGCCGGATCGAGGCCGGCGTATCGCTGAAGCGAAACGGGATGCCGAGGGTGCGAACCTCGCCCGCAGCGGGATGGTCCAGCGTGCGGATCATTTCGCGCGCCGCGGCGTGCGGATCGGCGAGCGCCTGCGACGCCGTGTTGATCCGCCCGCACGGGATGCCGGCTTGCTGCAGCTTGGCGATCCAGGTCGCGGCATCCGCGCCTTCGAGCACGGCCGCGATCATGCCATCGAGCGCCTGCCGGTTCGCCACCCGATCCTGGTTGCGCCGGAAGCGCTCGTCATCGCCCCACTCGGCATGCCCGATCAGCTCGGCGAACTTGCGAAACTGCGCGTCGTTGCCGACCGCGACCGCGATCATGCCATCGGCGACGGAATACGCGGTGTAGGGCACGATGTTCGGATGACCGTTGCCGTAGCGCCCCGCCTCGCGCCCCGAGGCGAGATGATTGGAGGCGACGTTGGCCAGCAGAAAAAGCCCGGTGTCGAACAGCGACACTTCGACCTGCTGCCCGCGTCCGGTGCGCGCCCGCGCCGCGACGGCGCCGAGGATGGCATTGCAGGCGAGCATTCCCGTGCACAGGTCGACGATCGCAACGCCGTACTTCATCGGCGCGCCCTCCGGCTCGCCGCAGATGCTCATGAGCCCGGATTCGGCCTGCAGGATGAAGTCGTATCCCGGCATTGCGGCCTTCGGTCCGGTGGTGCCGTAGCCGGTGATCGAGCAACGCACGACCTTGGGCGCATGGGTTTCGAACCAGGCTGCATCGAAGCCCCAGCGCGCGAGCGTCCCGGTGCGGAAGTTCTCGACCAGCACGTCGGACTGCGCGATGAGGCGCGCGAGCACCGCCTGCCCCGCCGGCACCGCCATATTGAGCGTCATGCCGCGCTTGTTGCGGTTGGCGCCGAGGAAGTAAGCCGACTCCCCGCCGAGGAAGGGCGGGCCCCAGGTGCGGGTATCGTCGCCTTGGCCCACGGGCTCGACCTTGAGCACGTCCGCGCCCATGTCGCCCAGCATCATTGCGCACACCGGGCCGGCCAGCACGCGCGTCAAGTCCAGCACGCGCAGTCCGGCAAGGGCGCCCGTTTCGGTTATCTGCGCGGTCACGTCAGCCACCCGGAGCAAGCGTTCGAATCAAGTCACACCGAATCGCCCGCTCAGCCTGCGCTTCGGCGTACTGGAGCGGCGTCCGTCCCGTCTGTTCGATGCCGAATGTTACAGCGGGATCCGACTCAGCGCAGATGACACGAAACGAAGTGGCCGGGCCCGAGCTGCCGCAGCTGCGGCACCTCGACGCGGCAGCGCGCCTCGGCATAGGGGCAACGCGTGTGGAAATGACAGCCCGGTGGCGGGGTGACCGGACTCGGCACGTCGCCCTGCAGGATTTTCTTCGCGCGCTTGATCTTGGGGTTCGGCACCGGCACCGCGGAAAGCAGCGCCTCGGTATAAGGATGCTTAGCGCTGGTGAAGAGCGTCGTCTTGTCGGCGTATTCGACGATGCGCCCGAGGTACATCACCGCCACGCGATGACTGATGTGCTCCACCACGGCGAGATCGTGGGCAATGAACAGATACGACAGGTTGAACTCGGCCTGCAGATCGATCAGCAGGTTGATCACCTGCGCCTGGATCGAGACGTCGAGCGCGGACACGGGCTCGTCGCCGACGATCAGCCGCGGATTCAACGCCAGCGCCCGGGCAATGCCGATTCGCTGCCGCTGGCCGCCCGAGAACTCGTGCGGATAGCTTTTCCTCTGCGCGCGGCGCAATCCCACCCGGTCGAACAGCGCGGCCACCCGATCTGCCTTCGCGGCGCCTTGCGCGATGCCGTGGATCGCGAGCGGCTCGCCGACGATCTCGCCCACCGGCATGCGCGGATTGAGCGAGGAAAACGGGTCCTGGAAAATGATCTGCATTTCGCGCCGATAAGGTCTCAGCTCGTTCTTGCCCAGGTGCGTGATGTCCTTGCCGTTCACCCGGATGCTGCCCTCGGTCGGATCGAGCAGGCGCAACACGGTGCGCCCGACGGTGGACTTGCCGCAGCCCGACTCGCCGACCAGGCCGAGGGTTTCACCCGCGGCGATATCGAAGCTCACGCCGTCGACCGCATGCACCTGCCCGACCGTGTGCGAGAGCACGCCTTTCCTCACCGGGAAGTGCTTCTTCAATCCCTCGACCTCGAGCAGCGCGACCCCGGTCGGGGCCGCCGACTGCGGCGCTCGCGTGCCGGAGCTGATCAGATCAAGCATGGCGAGCTCCGTAGAGTTTCTCGGAATGCCAGCAGGCGGCCCAGTGGCCGCTGCGCTTCTGCTCGTAGGGCGGACGCTCAGCACGGCATTGGCCGTCCGCGTGCGGGCAACGGGGTGCAAAGGCGCAGCCGGACGGCAGCGCGTTCAGCGCCGGAACGATGCCGGGGATCTCGGTCAGCCGATCGCGCCGGGCGGCCTCGCCACCCGTCAGAATGCCCAAGCCCGGAATCGACGACAGCAGCCCGTGCGTATAGGGGTGCAACGGTGCCTCGAACAACGCCTCGCAGTCCGCTTCCTCGACCTTGCGGCCCGCGTACATGACGATGACCCGACGCGTCGTTTCCGCGACCACGCCGAGATCGTGGGTGATCAGGATCACCGCCGTGCCGAGCCTTTCCTTCAGCTCGACGATCAGCTCCAGGATCTGCGCCTGGATGGTGACATCCAGCGCAGTGGTCGGCTCGTCGGCGATCAGCACCTTCGGATTGCACGCCAGCGCCATCGCGATCATCACCCGCTGGCGCATGCCGCCCGAGAGCTGATGCGGATACTCCCGCACCCGCTGCTTCGGTTCCGGAATGCGCACCAGGCGCAGCATCTCGATCGATCGATCGAGCGCCTCCTTCTTGCTCATGCCCTGGTGCAGGACCAGCGCCTCGCCGATCTGCCGCCCCACCGTGATGACCGGATTGAGCGAAGTCATCGGCTCCTGGAAGATCATCGAGATCTCGTTGCCGCGGATGGCGCGCATTTCCTCCTCGTCGAGCTGGAGGAGATCGCGTCCGTCCATTCTGACCGAGCCGCCGACGATGCGCCCGGGCGGGTTCGGGATGAGCCGCATCAACGTCAGCGCCGTGATGCTCTTGCCGCAGCCCGACTCGCCGACGATGCCGAGCGTTTCGCTGCGTCCGAGCCGGAACGAAACGTCGTCGACTGCCTTGACGATGCCGCCGCGGGTATAGAAATAGGTTTGCAGGCTGTCGGCCTCGAGCGCGTATTCGCGCGCGGCCACCGCCAAGCGCGCCTCGGTCGTCGGAACTGCTTGCGCCTGCTTCAAGGGTTCCACCATCGCCATCGGCTCATGCCTTCCTGTTCCGAGTGCCGTGCTTTCAGAGGGTCGTGCTAACTGCGCTGGCGCGGATCGAGGATGTCGCGAAGCGCGTCGCCCAGCAGGTTGGTGCCGAACACGGCAAGGCTGATGGCGATGCCGGGATAGATCACGAGCCAGGGCGCCGTTCGCACGTATTCGGCCGCCGATTCCGACAGCATCCGTCCCCAGGAGGGGTGCGGCTCCGGAATGCCGAGCCCGAGGAAGGAGAGGGAGGCCTCGGTCAGGATCGCCGAGCCAAGCTGCGCCGTCGCCAGCACGATGAACGGCGCCAAGGTATTGGGCAGGATGTGCTTCACGGCGATGCGCGTCTCGCTCATGCCCACGGCGCGCGCTGCCTCCACGAACGGCATCTCGCGCAGCGACAGCGTATTCGCCCGGATGACGCGCGCGACGTGCGGGACCAGCGGGATCGAGATGGCGATGATGGTGTTCTCCAGCGACGGCCCCAGCGCTGCCGCCATCACCAGCGCCATCACCAGCAGCGGCAGCGCCTGCATGATGTCGATGATGCGCTGGGTAACCAGGTCGAACCAGCCCAGCAGGTAGCCGGACGCGAGCCCGATGGCCACCCCGATGAGCCCGCCGAGCAGCGTCGAGCCGATGCCGACCATGAGCGAGATCTGCGCGCCGTGGACGATGCGGCTGAAGAGATCGCGTCCCATGACGTCGGCGCCCAGCAGGTGCGAAGCGCCGGGCGGCGCCAGCGAGTCGTCGGCATTGGTCCCGAGCGGATCGTACGGAGCGATCCAGCCGGCAAAGAGGGCTGCGAATACCAGCACCAGGAAGATCACACCGCCGATGGCGCCGAGCGGGTGGCGGCGGCAATAGAACAGGAAAACGGAGAGCTTGCCGTCGACATTCGCGCCTGCCTTGTGC
>JBOIEI010000710.1:0-7130 GCA_050741055.1 Burkholderiales bacterium
CAGCCGACGTGGTCGACGTGCAGGTGTGTGCACAGCACGTAGTCGACCTCTTCGGCGCGCACGCCTGCGGCCGCGAGGTCGGCCAGGAAAGGCGACTTGAGCCGATGGAATTGCGGGCGCGTCGGGCGTTCCTTGTCGTTGCCGAGGCACGAGTCAACCAGGATCGTGTGGCTCCCTGTCTTGACGACAAAGCTGTGAAAGCTGAAGACCAGCTTGCCGGTCGCGGGATCGACCAGTGCCGGCCCGGTCATATCGGGATTCGCGCGCACCGCCTCGGGATCGTAGTCGGGAAAGAAGACCTCGGGGGCGATGAACGGCCCTTCGAACTCGGTGATGCGGTGTACCTCGAATTCGCCAATCCGCGTGACCTGCATGGCGTGCTCCGCGTGCGGCTACCTTCCGGATCGGCTCAGCGTTCCATGCCGGTCGCGCCGGCGGGCACGTCGTAGAACGCCAGCGTCATCGCCACCGTCGCGTAGAAGCCCATCAGCCCGATCACATCGGTGATGCCGACATGGTCGAGCGCCTCGACCGCACGCTCGTAGAGACCCTTCGAAACCCAACGCGACTGGATGAGGCACATGGCCATCTCGTAGACGACCTGCTCGCGCTTGTCGGAGAACGAGGTCGGCAGCCCCGAGAGAATCGCCTCGACCTTCTCGTTCGGCAGCCCGGCCGCTTTGGCGGCGCGTTCGTGTGCATTGGTCGCATAGGCCGTATGGAATTTGCTGTTGACGATGCACACCGCGATCTCGCGTTCGCGTTCGCTCAGCGAATAGCCGCCGCGAAAATGCGCGCCCAGCGGGCCCTGCACCTTCGCCAGCTTTGGATTGTGCACGTAGATCTTCGCCGGTCCGGGCAGCCGGCCGCGCGATTCCATCAGCGCGCGAAAGCCCTCCTGTTGCTCGGGCGTCATGTCGTCATATGGAATCTCGGCATAGCGACCGAATGTCGGTGTCTGCGCCATGGGCTGTCTCCTCCGCTTGAGCTCCAATCGACCGAGGATACCTTTTCACGCGCCTTCGTGCTCAACGCATCGTCCAGAATATGGTCTGTCGCGATCACACATGCTGCATACGGCGGGCTCATGTGTGATAGGCTCGCTCACGGACGGGGAGCAGCACCGCCGTATCCCCTCCCGCGGCCCGCACACATCAGCGTATTCTCGCCGGCCATCGCGCAGCCGGCGATTCATCACAGGAGGTGGCCCATGTACGATCTCGTCATCCGCAACGGCACGGTCGTCGACGGAACCGGTCTGCCGAGTTATCGAGCCGACGTCGCCGTGAGCGCCGACCGTATCGTGGCGATCGGGCGCATCAAGGAACGCGGCAAGGAAGAGATCGACGCCACCGGCCACGTGGTATCGCCCGGATTCATCGACGGCCACACGCACATGGACGCGCAGGTGTTCTGGGACCCGCTGGGAAGCTGTTCCTGCTGGCACGGCGTCACCAGCGTCATCATGGGCAACTGCGGCTTCACCCTCGCACCGGGCTCGGCCAAGCAGCGCGAGATGATCGTATCCAACATCGTGCGCGCCGAGGATATCTCCATCGATGCGATCGAGGCGGCGATCAAGTGGGACTGGACGTCGTTCCGCGAATACATGGACGTCGTCGACAAGCTGCCCAAGACGATCAACTACGCCGCCCAGATCGGCCACTCGGCGCTGCGCACCCACGTGATGGGCAAGCGCGCGTTCGAAGCGAAAGCCACGGCGGACGATCTCGGCGCCATGGAAAACGAGCTGCTCGACGGGCTCGACGCGGGCGCGATCGGGTTCACCAGCTCGCTTTCCACCGCGCACAAGCTGCCCGAGCCCGACAACCGGCCGGTCGCCTCGTACAACGCATCCTGGGACGAAGTAAGCCGCCTCGTACGCACCATGGGTTCGACGGGCCGCGGCGTGTTCGAGTATGCCCGCGAGCGCGAAGCCCGCTCGTCCGACCCCGAGGTGCGCAAGGCCGTCAACGACCGCCTGCGCGACCTGGCCGTGCAAAGCGGCGTGCCGATCACCTTCGGCATGCCGGCCGGAAGCCAGGGCACGGAGGACTCCCGCAACCTGCTCGACGCCACGGCCAAGGCCGGCGGCCGCATGTTCGGGCAGACGCATACCCGCGGCGTTTCTCACATCCTGTCGTTCAAGGGCCGGCTGCAGTTCGACGATTTCCCCGAGTGGGCGGAAGTGCGCGCACTGCCGAACGAGGCGCAGCGCAAGGCGTTCAGCGATCCGGAAACGCGCAAACGCCTGGTCGCCGCCACCAAGCGCGGCGGCTATCGCACCGGCGGCGGCGAGCCGCGCGCGCCGCAATACCACAACATGTACGTCCTGAAGGACCCGGTGAGCCGCAATCCCACGGTAGCCGAGCTTGCGACCCAGCGCGGCGTCGATCCGGTGGAAATCATGATGGATCTGGCGCTGGAGAGCGATTTCAACCAGCTCTTCATGCAGTTCGACGATGCCACCGTGCCGAAGAGCGAGGAGGAAACGCTCGCGACGCTCAAGCATCCGCGCACGGTGATGACCTTCTCCGATTCCGGCGCGCATGTGAGCCTCATCATGGACTCCTCGATCCATACCCACCTGCTCGCCTACTGGATGCGCGAGCGCGGCGCGTTCACGCTCGAGGAAGCGGTGAAGATGATCACCCTGACTCCGGCCGTCGCGTGGGGCTTCGCCGACCGCGGCCTGGTGCGCCAGGGCTGCATCGCCGACCTCAACGTGTTCGATCCGGCGACGATCGCGCCGCAGATGCCGACCATCGAATACGACTTGCCCACCGGCGCACGGCGGCTCAAGCAGAAATCGAACGGCATACTGGCCACTGTGATCGCCGGCAAAGTCGCGTTCCGCGGCGGCGAGCATACCGGCGCGCTGGGCGGCAAGCTGCTACGCTCGACGGCCGCCGGCGTACGCTGATTCGCTAGCCATCCGACCGCGCGGACCGCGCGGTCGGCCTGCGCTCCAGCCTACTGCTTCACGGGTTCGGCGACGAACACCGGGATCTGTCGCGTGGTCTTCTTCTGATAGTCCTCGTAGGGCGGATACGCGGCCACCGCGAGCCTCCATAGCCGCGCCCGCTCGGCCGCATCCTTGACCTCTCGCGTCTTCATCGTGAAGACCTCGGTCCGGTCGCGCAGCTCGATGTTCGGATTGGCGCGCAGGTTGTATACCCATTCGGGGTTCTTCGGCGCCCCGCCCTGCGAGCCGACCAGGACGTAGCTGTCGGCGTCCTGCACGCGCATCAGCGGCGTTTTGCGGATGGCGCCGGTCTTGTTGCCGAAGTGCGTTACGAGGACCACCGGTAACCCAGTGTCGCGCAGCGTGGTGCCCTGGGTGCCGCCGCTTTTCTCGTAGAGCTCGACCTGCTCGCGTACCCAATCTCTCGGGCTGGGAATATATTCGGCCATTGGATTCTCCTTGCTACGAACGAATCGGTGCGAATCGCGCCAGGACGTTGCCATGGGCAACCCACATTGTAGGCCCGTGACCGTATCCCCGCTCGGCCTCGGGCTCGCGCTGCTGCGGCTGGGTGCATTCGCCTTCGGCGGCATGGGAAGCACGCTCGCTCTGCTGCGCTCGGAGCTCGGTGCGAAGCGCGGCTGGATCAGCGACGCGGACGTCGCCGAAGCCCTCGCGATCACGCAGACGCTGCCCGGTTCGACCGGCGTTCAGGTGGTCGCGTTTCTCGGCTGGAAGCTCGCCGGCTGGCCGGGCGCGCTGATCGCGCCCTTCAGCTTCGTCATGGTGCCGGCTGCGCTGATGATCCTCGCATCGGCGGCCGCCGCGGCGCTTCCGGACGTGCCGGCCGTGCGCGGGGCCTTGCTGGGAGTCCAGATTGCCGTGGTCGGCATACTGGCCGCGAATATGCTCAAGATGGCCCGCAGCACCGCGAAGGGACGCATTCTCCTCGCCGTCCTGGCCGGCGGTCTGATCCTGGGCGCGGCTGCGTCCGCCGTGGTCGCCGTACTGGCGATGGGCGCACTGGGCGCCTTCCTTGCGTTGCGGAAGAACCGGGCGGCGGGCCATGCCTGAGCTCGCCGAATTGGTCGCACGCTTCCTCGTGATCGGTGCGCTGGCGTTCGGCGGTGGCGCGGCGGCGCTGCCGCTGGTCGAGCGGCTCGCCGTGGCCGAAACCGGATGGCTCACCCCGCAGGAGTTCGCCACTGGCGTGGGCTTCGCTTACGCGACCCCGGGACCTGTGTTGATTCTCGCGCCGTTCATCGGTTATCGAGTCGGCGGATTGCCCGGCGCCGTGCTCGCCACGCTCGCCGTCTTCCTGATTCCGGTCCTGCTCGCAGGCGCCGCGGCGGGCCTGGTCGCACGGCTGCGCAGCGCGACCTGGTTCCAGGGCTTCGGCGCCTATGCCGCGGCGGCTGCGGTCGGATTGCTTGGGCTCACCCTGTACGCGCTCGCCAAGCCGGTGTTCCTGCTTCACCCGGCTTTGCTCCTCGGCAGCGGCCTGGTCTTCTACGCCGCCTGGCGAGGCCTGTCGCCGCTAGCGCTCATCGCTGCCGCCATCGCGCTGGGCGCAATCGGTGGCGCACTGTGGGGCAGCAGCGAATTGATTCCCAACCCTGGATAAATGACGCGATGACTGCGATCGATGTGCTGGGCCTGGGCGCGGGCGCCCTGGTGCTCGCAACCTTCTATCTCAAGACCATGATCCCCCTGCGGGCGGTGGCGATCGCGAGCAACGTCGCGTTCGCGTCTTACGGCATATTGGCGGATGCGATGCCAATCGTGGTCCTGCACGCCCTGCTGCTGCCGCTCAACGCGCTGCGGCTTCATCAGATGCGTGTCCTGATCGCACGCGTCAAGCGCGCCTCGCGCGGCGACCTTACGCTGGACATGATGGTGCCTTACATGAACCTGCGGAAATTTCCGGCCGGCACGCGCTTGTTCAGTCGCGGCGATCTGGCCGAGGAAGTGTTCCTCGTCATGAAGGGCCGCGTGCGCATCGAAGGCAAGGGCGTGCTGGTCAAGCCGGGCCAGCTGGTGGGCGAGATGGGGCTTTTTTCCCAGGGCCAGCGGCGTACCGACAGCGCAGTGTGCGACACCGAGGTCGAGCTGGCATCGGTGAGCGAGGACCGCATGTGGGAGCTCTTCTATCAGAATCCGGAGTTCGGCGCCTACCTGCTACGCATCGTCATGCAGCGCGTGGCAGGGAGTGCGCAAACGGCGACGGCATAGCGTTCGGATTGCGGTCTCCGGAGGATGCCGCGCGTTGGCGCTGCATCTCTTTTGCTGGACAATCGCCCTATCCGCCATGTTTCCACGCAGGAAGACCCTCATGAGCTCTGAATCGTTCGCTTTCGCGCCGCTGCTGCCGACGGGGCTGCCGCCGGCGGCGGCCCGTTGGACCGGTCGGGTGAAGTACGACTTCACCGGCGGCAACAACGATCCCGACCGGCTGCCACTCGATGGTCTCATCGCCGCAGCGAGCTCGGTGCTCAAGCGCGAGGGCCGCACGCTCGCGACCTACGGATTGAACAGCGGCCCGCAAGGATACCAACCGCTACGCGAGTTCCTGGCCGGGAAACTGAAAGCCGACGCGGCCATCGACTGCACGCCCGACGACATCCTGATGACGTCCGGGTCGTTGCAGGGGCTCGATCTGGTCAACCGCACGCTGCTCGAGCGTGGCGATTCGGTGATCATCGAACAGGACTGCTACCAGGGCTCGATCAACCGGCTGCTGCGCCTAGGCGTCACGCCGATCGGCATTCCGCTCGATGGCGACGGAATTCGGATCGATCTATTGTCGAAAGCGCTCGACGAGCTGAAGCGCAAGGGCGTTCGCCCCAAGTACATCTACACCATCCCGACCGTGCAGAACCCGACCGGCACCATCCTCCCGGTGCAACGGCGCCGAGAGTTGCTGCGTTTGTCGGCCGACTACGGCGTGCCGATTTTCGAGGACGATTGCTACGCCGATCTCATCTGGTCGGGCGAGCGGCCACCGGCGATTTATGCGATGAGCGAGCGCGGCGGAGTCATCTACATCGGCACGTTCTCGAAGTCGATCGCACCGGCGCTGCGCGTCGGCAACATCGTCGCGCCCTGGGAGGTGATGGCGCGCATGCTCGCGATCAAGTCCGACGGCGGCACCGGCGCGCTGGAGCAGATGGTGCTGGCCGAATACTGCACCGCCAATTTCTCCAAACATGTCCCGGTGCTGCGCCAGACCCTGCGCGGCAAGCTGGAAACACTGATGGAATCGCTGCAGCAATCCTTCGGCTCCGCCGCGCAGTTCGACGACCCCAAGGGCGGCATCTTCCTCTGGATCACGCTTCCCGACAACGTCGATACGCAGAAGCTCTACCAGCCGGCACTCGCTGCGGGCGTTGCGATCAATCCGGGCGCGGAATGGTCGGTGAACAAGGCGCACGGCCGCAACCGCATGCGATTGTGCTTCGCGAGCCCGAGCCACGAGGAAATCAATCACGGCGTCGCTGCGCTCGCCGAAGTCTGCCGGCGCGAGTTCGGCGTGCCCGCCGGTTAGCAGCCTGTTGAAAGTCCAACGCAGCTCCCGGGCAGGCGGGAGCCCGCGAGTTCCTGGCGCTAGACGAATCAGGCCGCTTCTGGATTGCCGCGTGCGCGGGGATGTCAGGTCAATACCCTTGCCGGCTTTCATCAACCCGCTATCAGCGCCCGTCGACTCACGGCACAGACCTCGACTGCGCAGCGATTCCGCGTGCCGCGCAACCCGCAACCTGGTTTCACTCAAGGAAGGAAGTAACGCATGCCCTGTTCACACTCGTTCCGGATATCGGCTTCGGTCCGCCTTACTTGCGGCGTCATCCTGCTTGCCGCAGCTTCGGCATTTGCGCAGGACTATCCCGCCAAGCCGATCCGGCTGATTCTCGGCTTTCCGCCTGGCGGCTCGAACGATGTCGTGGCGCGTATCGTCGCACCCAAGCTCGGGGAGCATCTGGGAACGCAGGTCGTGGTCGAGAACCGGCCGGGCGCGAACGCCACCATCGCAACCGAGTACGTCGCCAAGGCCACGCCGGACGGCTACACCATCATGCTCGGCAGCTCGAGCCCGCTCGCGATCAGTCCTTTCACCTACTCGAAGCTCGGCTACGATACGCTGCGCGACTTCGTCGGCATTGCCCAGATC
>JBOIEI010000711.1:0-8755 GCA_050741055.1 Burkholderiales bacterium
GTGCGCAAGGCGATCGAAGCGCCGGGTGAGGCGCGAGCCGATTGGCGCATCGGCTGCGACTTCGCTTTGCGGCTCGGTGCGCGGATCGGCAAGGATGCTGCGGCGCTGTTTGCCTACGGCAAGCCCGAGGACGTATTCGTGGAGCACGCCACGAGCACCCGCGGGCGCGACCTCGACATCTCGGCCCTGAGTTATGAAGTGCTCGATCGCGACGGGCCGCAGCAGTGGCCGTATCGCGAGGGCGCCGCAACGCCGCGGCTTTACGGCGACGCCCGCTTCGCGACGCCCAACGGGCGCGCGCGCTTCGTCGCGATCGAACCGCGCACCGTCGCCGAGCCGATCGATGCGCGCCATCCGTTGCGGCTCTCGACCGGGCGCCTGCGCGATCAGTGGCACGGCATGAGCCGTACCGGGCGCGCCGCGCGCCTGTTCGGCCATGCACCGCAGCCGGTGGCCTCGATGCATGCCGACGACATGGCGCGGCGCGGGTTGCGCAGCGGCGATCTGGCCTGGTTGAGCAGCCGGCGCGGGCGCGTCTTGCTCGAGGTCGAAGCATCGACCGAGATGTACTCCGGACAGGTGTTCGTGCCCATGCATTTCGGTGCGCGCCATCTCTCGCATGCCGGCATCAACGAACTGACGCTCGCGGCATTCGACCCGTTCTCGAAGCAGCCCGAGCTCAAGCATGCCGCAATCCAGGTGGACAAAGCCGTGCTGCCGTGGAATCTGCTCGCGGTGCGTGCCGCGGCGCCCGGTGATGCCGAGCAGACGCTCGTATGGCACGACCGGTTGCAACCGCTGCTGGCCGGTTTCGCCTACGCCTATGCCGGATTGCTCGGCCACGACCGCTCCGCGGTCGCCTTGCGCGTCGCGCACGACCAGCCGATTGCCCCGCAGCGGATCGCGCAGATCGACGCCTGCCTGGACTTGTCCGCGGAAGCGTGCGCGTCCTATACCGATGCGCGCCGCAATATCGCAAAGCAGGCACTGGTCGTGGACGGCCGCCTGCACGGCTTTCGGCTGTGCGGTGATCTGGCCGCCGCCGACTGGCTGCGCGAAACGCTGCTGGACTCGCGCCCGGCGGGCGTGCTGCGGCGCTGGATGCTGGGTCCGTTCGAATCGCCGCCGGTGGGCGCGCAGGCGCGCAGGCGCGGCCGGATCGTGTGCAATTGCCTCGATGTCTCGCAAGCCGAGATCGAAGCAAAGCTCGATGCCGGCGCAAGCGTGGAAGACATCCAGTCGGCACTGCGCTGCGGGACTTCGTGCGGATCGTGCCTGCCCGAGCTGCGGCGCATGGCGCGGCTGGCGACGCAAGCCGTCTAGCGGGCGCGCGCCTGGGTCGCCGCACGCAGGTGGTCCAGCAGGCGACCGCCGGCCCGACCGTCCGCCGGCAAGCCGTTCGCCGACTGATAGTTGCGGATCGCCTCGCGCGTCTTCGGTCCGATCATGCCATCCGCATTACCGATGTCGAGCCCCTGGCCGATGAGGTGCTCCTGCACTTCGCGCCGCTCGGCGCGCGACAGGCCGCGATCCTCCGTCGGCCACGGCGTTGTGAACGGACCCGCGCCGCGCAGCCGATCGGACAGATGCGCAATGGCGAGCGCGTATGACTCGGCGGCGTTGTACGAATAGATCGCGTCGTAGTTCTTGAAGGCGAGAAATGCCGGGCCCGTTGCTCCGGCAGGGAGCAGCAGCGCCGCCGCGCCCGCGCCGGTGAGCGCGGCTCCGTCGATTCGCCGAATGCCTAGCGCCGACCACTGCGCGAGGCTTTGCTTCTGGCGGCGCCCGGAGGGTCCGCTATAACCCGCCGGCAGCCGCACTTCGTATCCCCAGGGGGCGCCGGTGACCCAGCCTGCCCGGCGCAGGTAGTTCGCGGTGGAGCCGAGCGCATCGGGCACCGAGGCGACGATGTCGCGGCGGCCATCGCCGTCGAAATCGACCGCGAGGCGCAGATAGGTCGATGGCATGAACTGGGTCTGGCCGAAAGCGCCCGCCCAGGAGCCGGTCAGCATGTCCGGCGTCAGGTCGCCGCTTTGCACGATCTTGAGCGTGTCGAGGAGCTCGCCGCGAAAGAACCGCTGCCGCGAACCGAAGCAGGCGACGGTTGCGAGCGAGCGCAGCAGCGGACGCGTGCCCATGACGCGCCCGTAATCCGACTCGACCCCCCAAACCGCGAGGATCGTGTAGCGGTCGACGCCGAACTCTCGTTCCGCTTTGGCGAGCGTCGTCTCCCATTGTTGCAGCTTGTTGCGGCCGTCGGCGATCCGCTGCTCGTCGACCAGGCCGGCAAGGTAGTCCCAGATCGACAGGCGAAACTCCGGCTGGAAGCTCATCGCATCGAGCACGCTCGAATCGGGTTCGATCCCGGCCAGCGCCGTATCGAACGTTTGCGCCTGCACGCCCTTGTTCATCGCCTCCGTGCGGACCTGCGCGAGGCAGTCGCGAAATTCCCCCGCCGGCGCATCGGCAGCGCGCGCCGCCGCGCTTGCTAAGGCGAGGATCAAGGAGCAGACCAGGAGCGCTATTTTCAAATCGGTGTTCCAATCGTGGTAGAGAATGATTGCAGGCGCGACAGGCGCCTGCGCCGGTTTCTAGATGGTGCGCCTGCGCCGGTTTCTATAATAGCGGCGGTGCCCGCGCTGCTGATGGTGCTGCCGATGTTTGCGGGCGCAACTAGCGAGATGGGCGAATGGCTGCAGCCGATACGAATCACGCCGCACCGGATCCTTCGGCCTGGGTGTGCCGTTGGGCGGCCTGCATTCCCCCCGGCGGGCGGGTGCTCGACCTGGCGGCGGGTACCGGCCGGCATGCCCGGCTGCTCGCCGCGCTCGACCATCCGGTGGAAGCGGTCGATCGCGATGCGGCGGCGATGAGCGGGCTCAAGGGCGTCGCCGGCATTCGTACCCGCGTCGCCGATATCGAGGCGGGCAGCTGGCCTTACCCGAGCGAAGCGTTCGCTGGCGTGGTCGTGACCAACTATCTGCATCGGCCCTTGCTCGCCTTGCTGGTTGCCGCCGTCGCGCCGGGCGGGGTGCTCATCTACGAAACCTTCGCTGCCGGCAACGAGCGTTTCGGCCGTCCGACCAACCCGGATTTCCTGCTCAGGCCCGGCGAGCTGCTCGATGCGGTGCGAGGGCGGCTGCGCGTGCTGGCCTACGAGGACCTGGAAGTGGAGGTGCCGAAGCGGGCCATGGTGCAGCGAATTTGCGCACAGAGAAGCACTGCGGAGAGAACCGCTGCGCAAGGAAGCACTGCGCAAGGAAGCGCTTCCGAGTAGCCCGGCTGCAGGCTTGTCCAAGTCGAGTCCCGCGGTCCGTGCGCCGAAACGATGCGATAGAATAGCCACCTTTCAAGCGAGGGACCCATGCTCACCGGCAGCCTGGTCGCTATCGTAACGCCCATGCACGAGGATGGCAGCCTGGACCTGGAACGGTTCCGGCGCCTGATCGACTTCCATGTGCGCGAGGGCACCGACGGCATCGTCGTGGTCGGAACGACCGGTGAGTCGCCTACGGTCGACTGGGACGAGCATCGGCTGCTCATCAAGACCGCGGTGGATCACGTGGCCGGCCGGGTCCCCGTGATCGCAGGCACCGGCGCCAACTCCACCCGCGAGGCGATCGAGCTTTCCGCGTACGCGAAGGAGGCGGGCGCGGACATGAGCCTGTCGGTCGTCCCGTACTACAACAAGCCCACGCAGGAGGGGCTGTACCTGCACTTCAAGGCGATCGCCGAGGCCGTCGACATTGCGCAGATCGTATACAACGTACCCGGGCGCACAGTGGCCGATCTTTCCAACGACACGCTGCTGCGACTGGCCCGCATTCCGAATATCGTGGGTGTGAAGGACGCGACCGGCAATCTCGAGCGCGGCTGCGATCTCGTCCGCAGCGTGCCGGAACGTTTCGCCATCTACAGCGGCGACGACGGAACGGGGCTGGCGCTCATCCTGGTCGGCGGCCATGGCGTCGTTTCGGTGACGGCCAACGTGGCGCCGCGGCTGATGCACGAGATGTGCGCGGCCGCCATTGCCGGTGACACGCGTCGCGCCCGCGAGCTGAACGCGCGGCTGATCCCGCTGCACAAGGCGCTGTTCGTCGAGCCCAGTCCGATACCCGTGAAATGGGCGGCGCGCGAGCTCGGTCTGATCGAGCCGGGCATTCGTCTCCCCCTCACGCCGCTCTCCACCAGTTGCCACGATGTCGTGCGCAACGCCATGCGCCAGGCGGAACTCATCGCTTGAATGCGCGTCTCACAGGCTCTTCTCCGAGCCGCTTCGAGAGTTCTATGAAGTCAATTGCCGCTGTGATCATCGCCGTTGCGTCGATTGCCGCGGGGTGTTCGTCGCTGGACGGCATGCTCGAGTCGCGTAAGGTCGATTACAAGAGCGCCGGACGCTTGCCCCCACTCGAGATTCCGCCCGACCTGACGCGTCCCACGACAGACGACCGTTTCGCCGTTCCGGACATCAACCCCACGGGCAGCGCAACCTACTCGGCCTATTCCAAGGAGCGATCGGCCAAGCAGGTCTCGACCAATTCCGACATCCTGCCGAAGGTGAGCAACGCGCACATCGAGCGCGCGGGCACGCAGCGCTGGCTGGTGGTCGAGGCCAACCCGGATGCGTTGTGGCCCACGGTGAAGGCGTTCTGGCAGGAGATCGGATTCCTGGTCAACCTCGAGGTGCCCGAGGCGGGCGTAATGGAGACCGACTGGGCGGAAAGCCGCGCCAGGATCGATGACGGCATCATTCGCGGCGCACTCGGCAAGCTGTTCGGCAGCGTGTCCTCCACGGCCGAGCGCGACAAGTTTCGCACCCGCCTGGAGCGCGGCGTCAACGGCAAGACGACGGAGATCTACATCAGTCATCGCGGCATGATCGAAGTGTTCGCGAACTCGGCCATCGGCGACGAGAAGACCATGTGGCAGCCGCGCCCGGCCGACCCGGACCTGGAAGCCGAGATGCTGCGCCGCTTGATGGTGCGCTTCGGTGTGCAGGAGGCGCGCGCACAAGCCGATCTGCAGCGCGCCAGCGCCAACCCCAACCCCAAGGCGCAGATCACGCGCTCCGCCGATGGCGCCGGGCGTCTCACCATCGAAGACCCGTTCGACCGTGCCTGGCGGCGGGTGGGGCTCGCACTGGACCGGGTCGGCTTCACGGTCGAGGATCGGGACCGCTCCA
This sequence comes from Burkholderiales bacterium, assembly GCA_050741055.1. Classification (GTDB taxonomy): domain Bacteria; phylum Pseudomonadota; class Gammaproteobacteria; order Burkholderiales; family WYBJ01; genus WYBJ01. Next base: position 5,183 of record JBOIEI010000711.1, read on the forward strand.
AGGGTCTGTACTTCGTGCGCTACGTCGACCCGGACGCCGACGCACGCAGCAAGAAGTCCACGGGTCTGCTGTCGAAGCTCGCCTTCTGGCGCGACGATGACGATCCCAAGAACCGCAAAGCGCAGTACCGCATCGCGGTCAAGGATGCGGCCAACGGCTCGGAAGTGAACGTGCTGGACATGGAAGGCAAGCTCGACCGCTCGGCGACGGCCAACCGCATCCTGACGCTGCTCTACGAGCAGCTCAAATGAGCGGTGAGGGGCGCCGGACGAGCATTTCCCCGCAGCCTTCGAGTCTTCGCGTCACCCTGCCGATCTGCGCCGAGCAGGTCGTGCCTGCACTTCCCGATTCGCCCGAGTACGCGCCGCGCTGCTGCGCCTTGGCTCGCAGGCGCAGGCCGGGCTGATCGCCATGCGCTTTGCCTCGCTCGGTAGCGGCAGTCGCGGCAACGCCTTGCTGGTGGAGGCGGGCGGCAAGCGCGTGCTGCTCGACTGCGGCTTCTCGTTCGCCGAGACGGTCGCGCGGCTGCAAAGGCTCGGCTGCACGGCCGAGGACATCGATGCCATCGTCGTCACGCACGAGCACGACGACCATATCGGCGGGGTGGCGCGCTTCGCTGCGCGCGTCTGCATTCCGGTCTACATGACGCCCGGCACGCGGGCGGCTGCCGGGTCGCGCTTCGACGACGTGGACTGCCGCGCGTTCGACCCTCATACGGCCTTCAAGCTGGGCGAGCTCACCGTGGAGCCGTTTCCCGTTCCGCACGACGCGCGCGAGCCGGCCCAGGTGATTTTCGACGATGGCCGTCATCGGCTCGGCGTTTTGACCGACGTCGGGGTCCCGACTGCCCATATTCGCACGGTGCTCTCCGGCTGCTCGGCGCTCGTGCTGGAGTGCAACTACGATGCCGCGCTGCTGCGCGACGGGCCATATCCGCCGTCGCTCAAGGCCCGCATCGGCTCGCGCTTCGGTCACATGCGCAACGAGGATGCCGCCGAGTTGCTCGCGGCGCTGGACCGTTCGCGCCTGCGTCACGTGATCGGCGCTCACCTGTCCGAAACCAACAACCATCCGGAGCTGGTCCAGGCGACTCTCGCACAGGCGCTGGGAGCGGGCACCACGGCGGCCGTCTCGGTCGCGCACCAGGACCAGGGATTCGACTGGGTCTGCCTGGATTGACGCGTGCAAAAAACCGGCCAAGAGGCCGGCTTTTTGTGTGGGTAAATCCCGGAAGACGCTACTTCTTCACGGCATCCGTGACCGCTTCCTTGGCGTCCTTTGCCATCTCCTTGGCCTTGTCCGCGGCATCCTTGGCCATCTGCTTGGATTCTTCCGCAGTGTAGGAAGGCGTGGTCTCGAGCGCAGGCGACTTGGGATCCATCGGGTGGGCTGCCGGGGTGGTGCTGTCGGCGGGTTTGGCCTCCCCGGTGCTCGGAGCCCCCGCGGGTGCACTGGCATCGGCCGCTGGAGCGCCGGTGGTCGGCGCGGCGGGTGCGGTTGCTGGGTCGGCCATCGGCGCAGGAGTGGCCGGTGTCGTTGTCGTCGTCGGAGCGGGTGCGGACGCAGGCTTGTCGCCAGGCTGCTCGCCACAGCCGGCCAGGAACAATCCAAGTATGGCGCCAGCGATCACGGTGCGGTTCATCGTTTCTCCTAATTCATGAATGACAATCGAAGCAGCGTATTACCCGATCATCACAGCTTCTGCGGAAATTACGTACAGTGTAGCACGTACTATGTGACCCGCCGCAAATGAAAATCGGGCAAACGCAACCGCATCATAGACCCAGTATTGTACCGGTCACAGCCGGCTGCGACGCCTCCCAGATCTCTTCGAAGCGCTGCACCAGCAAGCCCGCGCCGTCGGCATCGTTCAGAACCAGAATGCCGCGTGCATTATCGAAGTGGAAGCGGCGGGCATAGTGGCTGCCGTCGACGACACAAAACGGATCGTAGACGCCGCGCGCGATCGGCTGTGTGCGATGGATGCTTACGGCATGGGCGAAGTAGCGCTGCAAGGCGACCAGGCGCGGGCAATCGAGCCGTATGCGATCGGCATCGTGCACGACGATGGCGACCCGGTTCGCCTTGTCAGCGAGCAAAAACCGGCGCAGAGCGTCGGTGCGCGCTTGCGCGTTGTGAGCGCGATTGAGGCTCCGATCGAAGATCCGGATGCGGCCGAGCGCCATGTCGATCAGCTTGTCGATCGCCGCTTCGTAGGCGCTGACCCCGGAAAGCGGCTGCTCGTCGCGCAACAGCGCGGCCCCGTGTTCGCCGTCGTGCGGGGTTTCAGGCGAGCTCGACATAACCGGCTCGATACCATTCGTGCATTTGTCGCGCAGCCTGCAGCGAACGGCTGCGCCACGGCAGGGCCACGCGTTCGTCGGCCAAGGCAATCAGCGCGGCGCGCGCCGAGGGCGGCATGCGAACGCACTCGCCGTTGACGAACAGGCGATCGCCGCGAAACAGCATCCGCGTGGAAGCCGCGAGCCGAACGCCGTGCGCACGCGCATGCGCGAGGAAGCGCGCGAACGGTACGATGCGCTCCGGCGCGCGGAACCAGACCTGCGCCTTGGGCTCGGTCAGCTGCTCGCCGGCGAATTGCTCGACGGTGGCGCGCGACCAGCGAACGGCGGCCAGCATCGCTTCGATCTCGCGCACCATGGAAGTGCCGATCTGTGCCGGGTGTTTCGGCAACGTCGTTTCGCGATCGCGATAGCGCCCAGTCAGTGTGAGCCTGTCCGGCAGCCATTGCAGGAAGCTGGTCGCGATCTCCTGCCGGCTCGGCGCACGAAAGCCGACCGAGCAGGTAATGCACTGGGTCGTGGCCACGCCTTCGTGCGCATAGCGCGGCGGCAGGTACAGGACATCCCCGGGCTCGACCGCGTACTCGCGCCCGGGGCGAAACGATTTCAGGATGCGCAGGGGAGCGTCGGGCTGAAGCGCGAGATCGCGCTGGCGCCCGATGCGCCAGCGCCGGCAGCCAAGAGCTTGCACCAGGAATACGTCGTAGGAGTCGAAGTGCGCGCCGACTCCACCCCCCGGGGGAGACAAGCTCAGCATCACGTCGTCGTGGCGCGCATACGGAATGAAAGCGAAGCGGTCCATCAGTGCACGTGCCGCGGGCACGTGCAGGTCGGCACCTTGCACGAGCAGCGACCAGCCGCGCGCAGGCAGGCGCTCGAGCCGCCGGCGCGGGAACGGACCGTGCTCGACGCTCCAACGTTTGCCTTCTCGGCGCACCAGGCGCGATTCGACGTCGTCGCGGCTCGCGAGCTCGATCAGCATCGCGGGCTCGAATCGTTGTGCGACTTCGGTGAGGGCGGATCTCGCGAACAGCGCTTTTTTCTGCCAATAGGTGCGCAGGAAACGCGCTGCCGTGAGCGCGCCTGCCGTGCCCTCGCTCATCCATTCGTGCCCGCGCATGTTCACACCGGACTCGACGGCCCAGTGTCCTGAGTCCGAAATTCGCCGCGCAAAAGATGCCGAGAATCGACGCCATACATTGTCGCGAATCCTCGCCAGGTGTCCAACCTGGCTGTGGTCTCGCGTTCCGCGTCTGGCGCCGATTTCGAC
>JBOIEI010000712.1:0-2127 GCA_050741055.1 Burkholderiales bacterium
TGGAGGGCGTGGCCATCATCAAGGGCGGGCCGAATGTCGAGTCGGCCCGCAAGTTCGTCGATTGGGTCAATCGCAAGGACGTGCGCGAGATGATTCTCAAGGCGACTTTCCGGCGGCCCGCGCGCAGTGATCTGGATCTGTCCAAGCTTCCGGGCGGGATGCCGAACTTGTCGAGCCTCAAGCTCGCGTCCTACGACGAGGAGGCGTGGACGGCCAAGCGTAAGGAGACGCTGGAAAAGATCAAGGATCTGATCCAGGAAACGCGCTAGATGCACAGCCGCTGGCTGCGGGCTGCGCAGTGACGGCTGTCGCCATCGATGGCGTGAGTCGCGCCTTCGGCGCGGTGCAGGCGGTATCGAAGGTTTCGCTCGATATCCGCGACGGCGAGTTCTTCACCCTGCTTGGCCCCTCCGGGTGCGGCAAGACCACGCTGCTGCGCATGATCGCCGGCTTCTGCGAGCTCGATGCGGGCGTCATCCGCTTCGGCGCGAAGCGCATCGACACGCTTCCGGCGCATCGGCGTAACACCGGCATGGTGTTCCAGAACTACGCGATCTTTCCCAACCTCAGTGTCGGCGGCAATGTCGCTTATGGCCTGCGGGCGCGCAAGGTCGCACCCGAGCGGATCGCCGAGCGCGTCAAGAGCGCCCTGAAGCTCGTTCACCTGGAAGGTTACGAGGCGCGCTGGCCGCACCAGCTCTCGGGCGGTCAGCTGCAGCGGGTCGCCATCGCCCGCGCACTCGTCATCGAGCCCGAGGTTCTGCTGCTCGACGAGCCGCTGTCCAATCTGGATGCGCAATTGCGGGTCGAGATGCGCGGCGAGATCCGCCAGCTGCAGCAAAGTCTCGGCATCACCGCGATCTACGTCACCCACGATCAGGAAGAGGCCCTGGCCATTTCGGACCGGATTGCCGTGATGCGCGCGGGTGTTTTGGAGCAGGTGGGCACGCCGGACGCGATCTACCGCAATTCGGCGACGCCGTTCGTGGCGCAGTTCATGGGGATCACCAACCTGCTCGAGGGCAAGGTGGTCGACCAGGAAGGCGCGCGCCTTGTGGTCGAGGCCGGCGCGGCCCGATTCCAGATCGAAGGCAACACCATGGCGCGCGGCGAACGCATCACCTTCTGCTTGCGGCCGGAGGCGCTGCGGGTGGTGGCCGCCGGCGAGACGCCGCCGCCCGGATGGGACTGCATCGAGGCGCAGGTGGCCCGGGTCGAGTTTCTCGGTACCCTCACTCGCATCGAGGCGCGACTGCCGGGCGAGACGATGCTGCGCGTTGCCCTGCTCGATCAGCCGCTCGAGTCGCTGGCCGCAGGGCGCATGCTCAGACTCAGCTATGACCCGAGACGCGTGAGCGTGCTAGAGCGATCATGAGGCTCGGCGCGGGTGCCGGCTTTCGCTTCGCCATTACCGCGATCGGGTTGCTGTTCCTTGGCCTGTTCTTCCTTTATCCGGTCTTGCGCGTCTTCAGCGCCAGTTTTCTGGATGCGAGCGGCGCCCAGCTCACCCTGCACAACTACGCCAAGGTGCTGTCCAGCGCCTTCTATCTGGACAGCATGGCCAACAGTCTCTGGATCGGCGTGCTCGCCACCATCATCACGACGCTCGTCGCCACGCCGCTCGCGTTCGCGCTGGCGCGCCTGCCGGTGGCCGGCAAGACGGCGCTCATGGCGCTCTCCGTGCTGCCGCTGGTATTGCCGAGCTTCGTCGGCGCCTATGCTCTGCTGCTGCTGTTCGGACGCGCCGGCATCGTCACAGCGGGTCTGCAGTCGCTCGGTATCCCGTTCGGATCGATCTATGGCACGCCGGGCATCGTGCTGGTCTACGTGCTGACGCTGTACCCGTTCGTGCTGCTGCCAGCGCTCGCCGGCTTCAAGGCCGTCGATGTTTCGGTCGAGGAAGCAAGCCAGAACCTGGGCGCGTCGCGCTGGCGCAGCATGCGCACCGTCACCTTGCCCATCGTCATGCCCGCGATCCTTTCCGGCGCGCTGCTTGTTTTCATCGATACGCTGGAGAATTTCGGCGTCCCGTTCGTGCTGGCCGAGGACATGCCCATACTCGCGGTCGAAGCCTACAAGCTGTTCGTCGGCGAGACCGATACCAACCCGGGGTCGGCGGGCGTATTG
>JBOIEI010000713.1:0-5583 GCA_050741055.1 Burkholderiales bacterium
CATCGGCTGCTCGGTGGCGCAGAACCAGACCGCCACGCCGGCCGACATCGACAAGGCGGTCACGCTGGGGCTCAACTATCCGCACGGCCCGCTCGCCTTCGGCGATCGCCTCGGCGCCGACCGGATCCTGAAGGTGCTTACCAACATGCAACGCGTCTACGGCGATCAGCGCTATCGCCCGACCCTGTGGCTTTCGCGCCGTGCGCGCCTCGGCGTATCGCTGCTCACCCCGGACAACTAGAGGAGAAACGCCATGCTCGACGCCTATATCTACGACGGTACGCGCACTCCCATCGGCCGTTACGGCGGCAAGCTCGCGCCGGTGCGCCCGGACGACATGTTGGGCAGTGTGCTGCGTGCGTTGGTCGACAAAAATCCGTTCAAGGCCGAACACATCGAGGACATGGTCATCGGCTGCGCCAACCAGGGCGGCGAGGACAGCCGTTGCATTGCGCGCCATGCCGGGCTCCTGGCCGGCCTTCCGATCGAGCTCGGCGGCTCGGTCGTGCAGCGCAATTGCGCCAGCGGGCTGAACGCCATCGTCAACGCGGCGCATGCGATCACGGCAGGCGAGGGCGATCTGTTCCTCGTCGGCGGCGTGGAGAGCATGAGCCGTGCGCCGTTCGTCATGGGGAAGAGCGAATCGCCGTTTTCCCGCGACATGCGCGTCTTCGATTCGACCATCGGCTCGCGCTTTCCCAACCCGCGCATCATCAAGGAGTTCGGCGACGACACCATGCCGCAGACGGCTGACAACCTCGCCAAGGACTTCACCATCTCGCGCGAGGCGGCCGACAAGTTTGCCTACGCCTCGCAGCAGAAGTATGCCAATGCCAAGGGCGAGGGCTTCTTCGCCGGAGAGATCACGGCGGTGTCGCTCGACAAGGGCAAGAAGGCGCCGCCGGAGGTAGTCGGCGAAGACGAGCATCCGCGCCCGCAGACCGACATGGCCGCACTCGCCAAGCTGCGCGCGCTGTTCGATGGCGGCGTCACTACCGCGGGCAATGCTTCCGGCGTGAACGACGGCGCGGCGGCGCTTTTCATCGGCAGCCTCGAAGCGGGCGAGCGCGCAGGCAAGAAGCCAATCGCGCGTGTCCTGGCCACCGGCGCCGCGGGCGTGCCTCCGCGCATCATGGGCTTCGGCCCGGTGCCCGCGTCGAAGAAGGCCCTGGCCCGTGCGGGTCTCTCGATCAAGGACATGGATGTCATCGAGATCAACGAGGCGTTCGCAGCGCAGGTGCTCGCGTGTCTGAAGGGCCTCGAGGTCGATCTCGAAGACAGCCGGGTCAATCCGAACGGCGGCGCGATCGCGCTCGGCCATCCGCTCGGATGCTCGGGTGCGCGGATCGCGCTCACTGCCGCACGTCAGCTGCAGCGTACGGGTGGCCGTTACGCCCTGGTATCGCTTTGCATCGGCGTGGGCCAGGGCATGGCGGTCGTACTCGAGCGGGTCTGATCCGCCGCCCGGAAATCGCGACACGTCTCGATGTCGAGCGTAGCGGACCCCAAGGCGCTCGCGCCGATCGATGTGGCCTCGGTGACGCTCACCGGCGGCCACTTCGACTGGGAGGACCCGCTACTGCTCGATTCGCTTCTCACCGAAGACGAGCGCCTCATCCGCGACAGCGCACGCACGTTCGCGCAGCAGCGGCTCATGCCGCGCATTCTGCAGGCCAACCGCAACGAGACGTTCGACGTCGCGGTCATGCGCGAGCTGGGCGAGATGGGCTTTCTCGGCGCAACGCTGAAGGGCTACGGCTGCGCCGGGATCGGCTACGTGGCCTTCGGGCTGGTGGCACGCGAGCTGGAACGCGTCGATACCAGTTTTCGCTCGGCCTGCGCGGCGCAATCGTCGCTCGCCATGACGCCGATCTATGCCTACGGCACCGAAGCGCAGCGCCAGAAGTATCTGCCGAAGATGGCGACGGGCGAGCTGCTCGGCTGCTTCGGCTTGACCGAGCCCGACCACGGCTCCGATCCCGGAAGCATGGCAAGCCGCGCGCGCAAGGTCGACGGCGGCTGGCGCTTGAGCGGCACCAAGCTCTGGATCACGCATGCGCCGATCGCCGACATCATGGTGGTGTGGGCGAAAGACGACTCCGGAACGATCCGCGGCTTCATCCTCGAGCGCGGCATGCAGGGGCTGCAAACGCGACAGATCGAAGGCAAGTTCTCGGTGCGTGCCTCGCCCACGGGCGAGATCGCGATGGACGATGTGTTCGTGCCCGACGACAACCTGTTGCCGGGTGCGCGCGGCCTCAAGGGTCCGTTCGGGTGTTTGAACAACGCGCGCTTCGCGATCTGCTGGGGCGCGATGGGCGCTGCTGAGTTCTGCTGGCATGCGGCGCGCAATTATGTTCTGGAGCGCAAGCAGTTCGGCCGCCCGCTCGCAGCCAATCAGCTCATCCAGAAGAAGCTCGCCGACATGCAGAGCGAGATCGGCATCGGTCTGCTCGCCTGTTTGCACGTGAGCCGGCTGCGCGAGCAGGGCAAGGCCACGCCCGAGATGATGTCGCTGCTCAAGCGCAATTCCGCCGGCAAGGCGCTCGAGATCGCGCGCATGGCGCGCGACATGCACGGCGGCAACGGCATCTCCGACGAATTCCACGTCATCCGCCACCTGCTCAACCTCGAAACCGTCAACACGCTCGAGGGCACGCACGACGTGCACGCCCTCGTCCTCGGCCGCAGCCAGACGGGCATTTCGGCTTTCACCGGCTGACGCACAGCCGCGGCACGCCGCACCCCCTCCGCGAAGCGGCTGCGCCCTTGCCCTGCGGGCGAGCTTTCTCGCGGAGAACGAATTCCCGCGACCAAAACTCTAACCTGGGAGGGTGTCCATTTGCGGTCGAATCCGCACGGCGGAGGGACGCATGAACGCATCGAATACAGGAGCGGATCGCTGCGCCAACGCGATCGAAATCTCGCCAGGGCAAACGAGCGAGGCCGAGGCTCGATTCGATTCGCCATCAGGCAGCGAAATTTCTCCGGGCTGGCGCGAGATGGAAGCGCGCTACGGCTCCCATCACTATGAGACCTTGCCGATAGCGCTGGTCCGTGGCGAAGGCGCATACGTGTGGGACCAGGACGGGAAGCGCTATCTGGACATGATGAGCGCGTATTCGGCGGTCAGTCACGGCCACTGCCATCCGCGCATCCTGGCTGCGCTCGAGGAACAGGCGCATCGGCTTTGCATCGTTTCGCGCGCGTATCACAACGACAAGCTGCCGCTGTTCCTCAAGCGCCTGTGCGAGATCTCGGGGCAGGATCTGGCGCTACCGGCGAATACCGGCCTGGAGGCGGTGGAGGCCGCGCTCAAGGTGGCGCGCAAATGGGGCCACAAGGTCAAGGGCATCCCGGAAAACAGCGCCGAGATCATCTGTTGCGAGGGGAATTTCCACGGCCGCTCGATCGCGATCGTCGCGATGTCCTCGGAGCCGCAATATAAGGACGGCTTCGGCCCTTATCCGTCCGGCTTTGTCACCATTCCCTTCGGCGATGCGGCTGCGCTCGAACACGCCATCGGGCCGCGAACGGCGGCGTTCCTGGTCGAGCCGATTCAGGGGGAGGGCGGAATCATCGTGCCGCCGCCGGGTTATCTGGCTGCTTGCGCGGAAATCTGCCGCCGCCACGACGTGCTGCTCGTCTGCGACGAAGTACAGACCGGGTTGGGGCGAACCGGCCGAATGTTCGCGGTGGAGCACGAGAACGTCAAACCCGATGGCTTGATCGTCGGCAAGGCACTCGGTGGCGGCGTGCTGCCGGTATCGGCGTTCCTGGCGCGGGCCGACGTTCTCGGCGTGCTCGAGCCGGGCGATCATGGCAGCACGTTCGGCGGCAACCCGCTCGCCGCCGCCGTGGGGCTCGCCGCGATCGATGTCCTGCTCGACGAGGGGCTCGTGGCGCGCGCCGAGAGCCACGGCAAGTATCTGCTGCAGGCGTTGCGCGCCATCGACAGTCCACTGATTATCGACGTGCGCGGAAAAGGGCTGCTGCTCGGAGTCGAATTCGATCCCGCGCTGGTCGGTGCGCGCACGGCCTGCGAGCGTCTGCTCGAGCGCGGCGTGCTCAGCAAGAATACGCACCGCACCGTTCTGCGCCTTGCCCCGCCGCTCGTGGTCACGCGCACACAGCTCGATTTCGCGTTGGATGCTCTGCGGGCCACGCTGGCCGAGCTCGAAACCGCCGCGCCATGCACCACCCGAGCGTAGCGCAACTGTCTCGCGAGAAGGAAGCACGATGCAGTGGTTGAGCGAGCTCGGTATTTCGGCAGGCAATCCGGCGGCGTGTGCGGGCCCTGAATGGCTGCAAGGCTCGCAGCATTTCGAATCGATCAATCCCGCCACGGGCGAACCGATTGCGCGTGTCGGCCTGTGCTCGCCCGAGCAGTACGAAACGGTGGTTGCACACGCGGTCGCGCGCGCCGCGCACTGGCGCAGCGTGCCCGCGCCGCAGCGGGGTGAAATCGTACGCCTTGCGGCATCGGAATTACGCCGGAACAAGGAGATGCTGGGCCGCCTGATCGCGTTGGAAACCGGCAAGATCGAGGCCGAAGGCGGCGCCGAAGTCCAGGAGATGATCGATATCGCGGAGTTCGCGGTCGGGCTGTCGCGCCAGCTCTACGGCCAGACGATGCACTCGGAGCGGCCGCACCACCGGCTCTACGAGCAGTGGCATCCTCTCGGCGCGATCGCGGTCATCACCGCGTTCAATTTTCCCACCGCCGTATGGGCCTGGAATGCCTTCATCGCGGCGGTGGCCGGCGACACGGTGGTGTGGAAGCCTTCGCCGAAGGCGCCGCTGTGCGCCATCGCGGTCCAGCACATGCTCAACCGAGTCATGAAGGAGGCGGGCAGCCACGGCATATTCTCGCTGCTGCTTGCCAACGATGCCGCTTTGCCCGACCGCCTGGTGCACGACCGGCGGCTTCCGCTGGTGTCCTTCACCGGATCGAGCGCCGCGGGCAGGCAAGTCGCCGAGATTGTCGCCCGCCGCATGGGTCGCTGCCTGCTGGAGTGCTCGGGCAACAATGCGGTCATCGTCGACGAAAATGCCGATCTCGACCTGGCCACGCGCGCAATCGTCTTCGGCGCGCTCGGAACCGCCGGCCAGCGCTGCACCAGCACGCGCCGGCTGATCGTTCACGAAGCGAGCATGGCGCCGGTGCTCGAGCGGCTCGCCCACGCCTACGCCCAGGTCCGGGTCCGGATCGGCGATCCGCTCGATCCACGAACCTTGATGGGCCCGTTGATCGACGAAGCGGCGCGCAGCGCGTTCAACGCCACCGTGACCGAGCTGCGGCAACTGGGCGCGGAAATCGTCTACGGCAGCCGGGCGCTGCCCGAACCGGGATATTTCGTAGAGCCCACGATCGTGCGCTCGCGGCCGGAGTGGAAGGCCGTTCGGCGGGAGTGCTTCGCCCCCTTGCTCCATGTCATGAGCTTTCGCACGCTGGACGATGCCATCGCCATGAACAACGCCGTGCCGCAGGGGCTTGCCTCGGCGCTGTTCACTACGGACTTGCGCCACGCCGAAGCGTTCCTATCCGTGGCCGGGAGCGATTGCGGCATTGCCAATATCAAA
>JBOIEI010000714.1:0-4065 GCA_050741055.1 Burkholderiales bacterium
GCGCAGCGCCGGGGCGCTGCGCACCGGCTCGCGGCGTCGCCAGCGGCGGTACCAGTTGCGCATCGATTCGGGCCAGCGCGAAAGGGATGGGTCCATCGCCGCATTATGCGATGGGCCGCTATGCGAACAAAATTTATTGTGATATAGAATCGGCCGAGCTGCTGTACACGTACCCGGGCGCGACAACCACCAGAGGAGGGTAAGCGATGAGTACAGAAGCGTCCCATCGAGAAGAGCACTGGAGGCGCACGCGTAAACTGATGATCGTGCACCTGGTCATCTGGTTCATCTTTTCCTACGTGGTGCACTGGTTCGCGACCGAGTTGAACGCGATCCGCTTCTTCGGCTACCCGCTCGGCTTCTACTTCGCTGCGCAGGGCTCGCTCGCGATCTTCGTCATCCAGCTGTTTGCCTTCGCCCGGCAGCAGCACAAGATCGACGTCGAGTGCGGCATGGCCGAGACGGAATAAGGGGGAACGACAATGGCACTGCTCAGAATGCAGGGCTCGTTCATCGACAACCTGCGCAAGATCTACGGCCTGTACGCCGGCGGCTTCGTGCTGTTCTGCTTCGTCATGGCGTACTTCGAGTGGCTGGGCATGTCGGAGTACGCGATCGGCGTCTGCTTCGTCGCCTTCACGGTGTCGATCTACGCCATCATCGGCTGGCTGTCGCGCACCATGGAGCTCGACGCCTACTACCTTGCCGGGCGGCAGGTGCCGACCGTGTTCAACGGCATGGCGACGGCTGCCGACTGGATGTCGGGCGCCTCGTTCGTAGCGATGGCCGGCGCCATCTACATGGGGGGGCACCAGTACCTCGCCTACGTCGTGGGCTGGACCGGCGGCTACGTGCTGGTGGCGGTGCTGATGGCGCCGTACCTGCGCAAGTTCGGCTGCTACACCGTCCCCGACTTCATCGGCACGCGCTACGGCGGCAACGCCGCACGAGCCTGCGCGGTGCTGGTCCTGATGGTTGCCTCGTTTACCTACGTGACTGGGCAGATCAACGCCACGGGAACCATCGTCTCGCGGGCCCTGCTGGTTCACTTCGGGGTCGGCATCTGGATCGGCCTGGGCAGCATCCTGATCTGCTCGATGCTCGGCGGCATGCGAGCGGTGACCTGGACGCAGGTGGCGCAGTACATCGTGCTGATCGTCGCCTACCTCGTGCCGGTGATCTGGATGTCGAACAAGCAGGGCTTCGGCCTGATCCCGCAGTTCGTGTACGGCGACGCGATGCAGCGCATCGCCGAACTGGAGCAACTGCATCAGGTCGGCGTGCTGAAGCCGCTGGACCCCCAACAGGGGCCCGGACTGAGTGCGCTGACAACCCTGCACAACGCTCCGCCCGACACCTTCATCGCACACTGGAAGTTCGCCACGCTCACCTTCTGCATGATGCTCGGCACGGCCTCCCTGCCGCACGTCCTGATGCGCTACTTCACGACGCCCTCGGTCCGCTCGGCGCGCGCGTCGGTCGCCTGGTCGCTGTTCTTTATCTTCCTGCTTTACTTCACCGCGCCCGCGCTCGCCACGTTCACGAAGCTGCAGATGCTCGACCCGACCCTGGCAAGCAGCGTCATCGGCAAGTCGCTCGCGGCGGTCAACGCCCACGAGTGGGTGCAGAAATGGTCGGAGGTCGGCGCCCTCAAGGTGGTCGATTTCAACGGCGACGGCATCGTGCAGGTGAGCGAGTTCTTCATGCGCGGCGACATCGTCGTGCTGGCGACTCCAGAGATCGCGGGACTGCCCTATGTCATCTCGGGACTGGTGGCCGCCGGCGGTATGGCCGCGGCGATGTCCACCGCGGACGGCCTGCTGCTCGCAATCGCCAATGCGCTGTCGCACGACATCTATTACAAGATGGTGGACCCGAAAGCGGACGTGAAACACCGGCTGATCGTGGCGCGCGTGCTGCTCATCGTCATCGGCGCAATCGGCGCCATCGTCGCGAGCTTCCGGCTCACCGGGATTCTCGGCGCGGTCGCCTGGGCCTTCTGCTTCGCGATGTCCGGCCTGTTCTTCCCGCTGGTGCTGGGCGTGTGGTGGAAGCGCGCCAACGCGGCGGGCGCGATCGCCGGCATGCTGGGCGGCCTCGGAGCAGGTTCGTGGTACCTGTACATGGTCTATGCTGGCGGCATGGCGCCGTGGTGGGGCATGGATCACCTGCGCTTTGGCGTCGTCGGCATCACCGTCAGCCTGGTGCTGACGGTCGTGGTGAGCCTGCTGACGCCCGCGCCCGACAAGGCGACCCAGGACATGGTCGACGAGGTGCGCATTCCGAAGGGGCGGTCGGTCCTCGGCGCATCGCACTAGCGACTCGCAACGAAAGCCGGGGCGAGGGCATCGCCCCGGTTTTTTCGCCCGTACAATTCGACGCATGCCGTTTCCCGTCCCGGTCTGGGCCGTCGTACTGGACTACCTGCTCGGGGTGGTCATGTGGACGCTCATCGGCCGCTCCGCGATGGGCATCTTCCTGCCGGAGAACAGCGCGTTTTTCTTCATGCGCTTTTTCGTGCGCTCGACCAATCCGCTACTCAAGCTCTTTCGACCCATCACGCCCGCGTTCCTCATCCGGCCGCTGATTCCGCTCTACGTAGCCTGGTTCTTCTTCATGTTCCGCTTCTACCTGATGCCCTGGCTGCTCGGGTACACTGTCATGGGCATGCTTTCCTTCCCGCTGGAGGGCGACATCGCGCAAGCTATCGGCAGGCTGCTCAGGTAGCGGGCCGCATCACCTGGAAGCGCTGGTGTCGATGATCCACTCATGGCCGCATTGCCGGCAGCGCACGCCCATCCTCGGCATCGGGTTCACGACGTCGAAGCTCGCATAAGTCTTGCAGGCGGGGCAGATAGCCTGGCGCGAAAGCCGATGAGCCTCGCTCACGATTGCGACGAACCTGCGCAGGGCATGCACCACGAACACGCCGCCGACGAAGGCGCTCAGCGCGTCCCCGAGCCGGACGAGTGCGTGCCCGCGCAGGGTCATGCCTTCGAGCGAAAGCCCGACGTAGATCGCGCAGAGCAGTGCGGCGACGAGCCACGCATGCCCCGCGATCAGGCCCCGCTCGTACCACTTCCTGAATCCGAGACGGGCGATCGCGTGCACGCGTTCCATACGTACCTCTCGAGCAACCGAGGCGCGCCTCCATGATAGCGCGCATCCTCGTCGCGGGAGACGCTGCAAGGATACGATGATCCGGTATCGGGGTTCGGGGGAGCAAAATCGGAACGAGACCACGTTGCGTGCGCATGACCGATAACATGGCCTGATCTCGTTCGCGGCAGCTTTCCGCGGGGCCTCGAAAACGGCAATCCGATGCAAACTTTCGTCACGCCGCGGCGTATGCCAGAATCCATCCCTGGCGTGGCCGGATCGTGCAGGATGCGGATCGCTTCGCGTTCGCGCGAGCAAGCGGAGGGCCTAACCCACGGAGCAATGGCATGTCGAAAGTCGCAGTCATCGGCAATACCGCGCGCGCGATTGGCGCCGTGTGCGCATCAGACCTGACACTGTCGGGCCATCAGGTTCGCTATACGGTGTTTGCGGAGCAGAAGGATCAGCTTCCGGCAGTGCGCAAGGCCGGAGGCTTCACCGTCGAAGGCGATCCCAAGCACCTCATCTCCAGGAAAACCGGCTTTGCCAAGCTCGACAGGATCTGCGACACCACAGCCGAGGCGCTGCAGGATGCACAGGCCGTGCTGATCGAAGTCGACATGCACCAGCTCGAAGACAAGTTCAGCGCCATGATTCCCGAGATCGCGCGCGGCGCCGTCGTGCACGTTCAAAGCCACGGGTACTGGCCGGCTGCGCGCTTGACGCCGCTGCTGCGCAAAGCGGGCCGCGACGACGTGCTCGTGACCGAAGCGCCCGCGCCGACACATGCTGCGCGGATCGACGGTGCGGTGGTGTCGCCCAGGGGGCTGCGCAAGGGGATTCAGATTGCGACGGTGCCGGCTTCTCGGTCGGGCGAGGCGCTCGCAGTCCTGAAGCCCCTGTTCCCCTATTTCGAGGCGGCGTCGTCGGTGCTCCAGACCGGGCTCGAGAACCTGAACCTGATCG
>JBOIEI010000715.1:0-10144 GCA_050741055.1 Burkholderiales bacterium
TTCCAGGCGCAGCCGCTGAAGCTCTCCGGCGAGACCGCCGCGCTGCTTTCGCTGCGCAACGTCGAGCAGGCGGTGCCGCTCGCGGTGAAGGGCACCCTGGGCGACACCCAGGTGGCGGTCGACGGCGAGATTCGAGGCCTGGTCACGTTCGAGGGCGTGAACCTGCGCTACGACGTGCGAGGCGCGAGCCTTGCGCTGGTCGGACCGTACTTCGGCGTGCCGCTGCCGGAAACGCCCAAGTTCTCCGCCGCGGGGATGCTCACGCGCGAGGGCAACACCTGGCACACCACCGATCTCGAGGGCCGCATGGGCAAGAGCGACGTCGCCGGCACCGTGACCGTGGTGACCGGAGGCGAACGACCCCGGCTCGAGGCCGACCTCGTCTCCAAACTGCTGGACCTTGCCGACCTGGGCCCGCTGATCGGCGCCAGCAATCGCTCGCGTTACAAGCCCACGTCGAAGGACGTAAAGATGCTCCTGCCCGCCCGCCAGCTCGAGTTCGGCGCGCTGGGCAAGCTGGATGCGCATGTCCAGGTGCGGGCGAAACAGGTGGTCCGCGTGGCCGACTGGCCGTTCGACAATTTTCGCGCCGACTTCCGCCTCGAGAATCGCGAAATCGTCCTCGACCCGATCGAATTCGGAATGGCGAGCGGCAAGCTCGCCGGACGAGTGACGCTCGATGCGCGCCAGCAGCCGGCCAACGCCGTGCTGGCGGCGCGCATGAGCGGCGTGCGCGTAGCGGAGATAGCGCCCGACAAGGCCGCGGTGGGCGAGGCGGCGGGAACGCTTTCCGGCCGCATCGAGCTGAAGGGCCGCGGCAACTCGGTGTCGGCGGTGCTCGGCGGCGCGGACGGACGCCTTACGCTTCTGCTCGCCGAAGGAAACGTCCCCGGCCTGCTGCCCGCGCTGATCGATCTGGATGGTGCGCGCGTGCTCGCAAACCTGGTCGGCCGCAACCCCGAGAGCGTGCGCTGCTCCGCGATCGACATCACGATCGCGGAGGGCATCGCTACGCCCAACGTCGCGGTAGTCGAGACCGATACCACGGTGCTCTCCCTGTCGGGGCGGCTGGATCTCGAGACGGAGCAGATCGACATGAAGCTCACGCAAGCGCCGAAGAAGCCGAGCTTCCTGTCGCTACGCACCCCGATCGTCGTCGGCGGTACGCTAGCGAACCCGGACCTCGGCCCGGCTCCGGCACCGCTCGCTGCGCGCGGCGCGGCAGCGCTGCTGCTCGGCTTGATCAATCCGCTCGCTGCGGTATTCGCGCTGGTCGAAACCGGTCCGGGCGAGGACGGCACCTGCCCCGTGATCCAGAGCGGCTTTCAGAAACGTTCGGCCAGCGGTGCCCCCAGTTGAGTGAAACGCGAAGGCGCAAAAAGTGAAAAAGGCGCGGACGGTGGTCCCGACCTCCTTTCGTCAGAGGCGACGCCTTTCACCCTTCAATTCATTCACTCTTCACTCATTCCCCGGGGCTTATCACGCCGTCGAAGAACTCACAACACCCCGGAAATGCCGCCGTCGACGTTGATACAGGTGCCAGTGACGTAGTTGGCGGCGCTGGAGGCGAGGAACGCGATGGCGTTGGCGAGGTCCTCGGGCTCGCCCATTCGTCCCAGCGGCACGCCCTTGGCCTGGGCAGAGAAGTGCTCTTCCACGGTGCGCCCGAGACGCTTGGCGCCGCGCTCCTGCTGCGGCGTCTTGATCTTGCCCACGCAGGCGACATTGACGCGGATGTTGTGCGGGCCGAGCTCTTTCGACAACGCTTTGGCCAGTGTCACACTCGCCTGGCGACTCACGACCGTGGGCAGTTGATTGGCGCCCGGCGTCGCGGCGGCCGCCATCGTGAGCATGATGATGCTGCCGCCGCCTTGCTTCTTCATGTGCGGGACGACGCAGCGCACGCCCTCGATCGGCGCGTACAGCTTCACCTCCATGTCCTCGCGCCAGCCCTTGTCGTCGACCTTGTCGAACGGATTCTGGCCCGAGCCGCCCGCATTGTTGACCAGCACGTCGATCCGGCCGAAGCGCTTCACGGTCTCGTCGATGAACCGCGCCATGTCCTTGGTCGCATCGCCGTTGACGGCGAGCACCTGCACGCCGAGCGCCTCGATCTCGCCCGCTGTCTTGGCAAGCGGCTCCTGGCGCCGCGCCAGGATCGAGACGTTGGCGCCTTCCATGGCGAAGCGCAGCGCCGTCGCCCTGCCGATCCCTTCGCTGCCGCCCGTGACGGCGACGACCTTGCCCTTGAGTCCCAGATCCATGTGATCTCCCGTGAGATGAATGCCCGGTGGATACCCCTCCTCTTGAGGTGAGGGGAAATTAAAGCCGCTCCTGTCAAGGAGGGGCTCGACACGCCCTGCGCGGAGGGGCTGGTAAAGTGCTCCGCGAGCCCGCCTCGCCCGTAACGGCCGGTGGCCCGATTATGGCCGAATTCTCTGCCGCAGGTTCAGCGTCCCCGCCAATGCGGCGCCCGTCCCTCGCGCATTGCGCTCAGCCCCTCCTTCGCGTCCTCGCTTTGCATGACGTTGTCGAGAATGGCTCGCGCGCGGGCAACCGCCTCGGCATAAGGCAGATCGAGCGTGCTTTGGGTCGCTCGTTTCATGGCGCGAGTGGCGAGCGGCGCATTGGCAAGCACCTTGGCCACCGTCGCGTCGAGATTCGCCTGCAGTGCTTCGTCGGCGACGACGCGATTGACGAGGCCGAGCGCATAAGCGCGCTCCGCGTCGAGATAGTCGCAGGTGAACATCATCTCGTAGGCGATGTTCTTCGGCACCGCACGCGCGAGCGTCGCGGGCCCGCTGATCGAAGCGATGCCCATGCGCGCGTGCAGCCAGCCGATGCGGGCGCTGCGGCCGACGAGGCGAATATCCGAGCCGAGCAGGATACCCGCGCCCCCGCCGCGAAGCTCGCCCTGGGCCGCGCAGGCGATCGGCTTGCTCGCCTGGTCCAGTGCCTGCAGCACGGGCGCGAAGAAGTCACCGCTGCGGCCTTCGCGAGCGAGATCGGCCACGTCCTGGCCAATGCAGAAGTCGTCGCCGCGCGCGCGGATGGCCACGACCCAGATTTCCTCGTCGCTCTCGGCCAAACGGATACAGGCGGCCAGGGCATCGAGGCCGGCTTGCGTCAGCGCGTTGCGCTTTTCGGGCCGGTTCAGCGTGATCGTCGCGATGCGATCGCGCGCTTCGTACAACACTTCGTCCATGGCCGATCAGCTGGTTGGGTGTGGTTTCGCTGTAAGTGGTGTGCCCTTCAATTCGGTTGCAAGTTGACCTTCTTGGCAAGGCTGCCCCACTTCTGCATTTCGCTTTTCACGAATGCGGCGAACTCCTGCGGCGTATTGGTCGTCGGAATGCAGCCCATGCTGTTGAGGCGCGCGCTCACCTCCGGGATGCGCACCACCGAACCGATGTCGCGATTGAGCTTCTGCAGCGTCGAGCTCGGGATTCCGGCTGGAGCGAACAGGCCGTACCACTCGTAGGTATCGAAGCCCGGCACGCCGGATTCCTGGAAGGTTGGTACGTCGGGCATGCCGGGCGAGCGCTTGGCCGTGGTGACGGCGATGGCCTTGAGCTTGCCGGCCTTCACGTTCGCCTGCACGGTTGCGGGCCCGCTGATCATCATGTGCGATTCACCTGCCATGACGGCTGCCATAGCCGGCGCCCCGCCCTTGTAGGGGATATGGGTGATCTGGATGCCCGTCATCAGCTTGAGCAGCTCCATCGACAGGTGGCCCGATGTCATGGGTGCGGGCGAGCCGTAGTTGAGCGATCCGGGCTTCGCCTTGGCGAGCGCGATGATGTCTTTCAGGTTCTTGGCCGGCACGCCCGGGTGCATCGTGAGCAACCCCGGCACGATCGCCACCAGCGTGATGGGCTGGAAATCCTTCACCGAATCGTACGGCAGCTTCTTCATCACGAACGGGTTGACCGCATGGGGCGAGAGCAGCATGCCGATGGTATGGCCATCGGGCGATGCCTTGGCCAGAATGTCGGTGCCGGTCACGAACGCGCCGCCCGGACGATTGTCGATGATGACCTGTTGGCCCCACAGCTCGTGCAAGCGCGCGCCGATCAGGCGCGACATGATGTCGGTCGTCCCCGCCGGCGAAACCGGCACGATCCAGCGCACCGGTCGCGCCGGAAACGAATCGGCTGCCTGGGCATGGGTCGATGCGGCCGCAGCGGCAGCCGCGGCGAGCACTGCAAACAAGCGAATGGCTGCGGACATGCGGCTTTCTCCTCTGGAGCCGAGCGTCGTGCGCCCGGTTGTTGCGGAACGTCGATGATGCCTTCATCTGCCGCGAGGCGGCAGGATTCTTCCGCAATCGGCCGACACGTCAAAGCGCGCGAAGTGCACCTGCCTTGGCTCTCTTCTGCGCTCAGCGCACGGCGAGCGCGAGCTTGCCGATCGCCTGGCGCGCGGCGATCGCGGCGATCGCGGCCGCGAAATCACGCAGCGGGTACACCTGGCTCACCAGCGGCGTGATGCTGCCCTGGTCGTACCAGTCGAACAGCTCGGCCATGACCCGGCGCATCGCCCGCGGATGATTGTCGCGATAGTCGCTGATCTGCAGGCCGAGCACCGAGATGTTCTTCACCAGCAGGTAGTTCGCCCTCACTTCCGGAATGCGTCCGCCGGCGAACCCGACCACCACCAGGCGCCCGCTCCATGCGAGCGAGCGCAGGCTCGCATCGAATACCTCGCCCCCCACTTGCTCGATGATCACGTCGGCGCCGCGCCCGCCGGTCGCCTTGCGCAGTTGATCGCGCAAACCGTCGCGCAGATTCGGGACCGACACGTCGATCACGTGATCGGCCCCGTTGCGCCACGCGATCTCCGCCTTGTCCGGCGTGCTCACCGCGGCGACGACGGTTGCATCCAGCGCTTTGGCGATCTGCACCGCCGCAAGGCCCACGCCGCCGCTCGCTCCGGTGACGAGTACGATCTCGCCCGCACGCAGATCGGCACGCTCCACGAGCGCGAAGTGCGCCGTCTGGTAGACGAGCCCGAAGCAGGCGCCTTCCTCGAAGCTCATCGGCTCGGGCAGAACGAAGCAGTTGTCCTGCGCGCAAACGGCTTGCTCGGCGAAGGCGCCGGCTTCCATCCAGGCCAGGACACGTTCGCCCGGCTTGCAGGTGGTTACCGATTTGCCCACCGCCGCAACCACACCTGCACACTCCTTGCCGGGCACGAACGGGCGCGGGGGCAGGGTCTGGTACTTCCCGCCCATGACGAGCATGTCCGGGAAATTGACGCCCGCGGCGTGCACGTCGATCGACACCTCGTTGTCGCCGGGCTGCGGCGAGGGAAACTCCTCCACCCGGATCGACTCGGGCGGACCGAACTCGCGCACGACGACCGCCTTCATCTCAGCCCGCGCGGCGGCGGAATTTCTGAAAGCAGTGCACGGTAAGCGGCGCCATCCGTTTCACCGCACCGGCCTGCTTGGAGACTTCGCCGACGTAAAGATCGCCCTTGCTGTCGGCCCAGATGCCGTGCGGGGCGATGAAGTTGCCCGGCAGCACCGGGTTCTCGCCGCCAATCTGGCACATGATGTTCGCATCGGGATCGCACACGGTGACGCGCGCGATCGGCGCATGCCCTTCCGGCGGACAGATCATGGTCTGGTCGTGCGCCGGCAGCGGTCCCTCGGAGCGCTTCATCATGTAGTTGAGGAAGCCGCCCTCGGCGATGTGCAGCGTGTCCTGCTCGTCGATGAAGATGTCGTAGGGTCGATTTACGAATCCCCATTCACGCAGGTATTCGCCACGCCCGTTGAAGATCTGGACGCGCGAGTTTTCCCGATCCGCGACATAGACCAGCCCCGCGCTGTCGACCGCGATGCCGTGCGGCAGGATGAACTGCCCCGGCCCGCTCCCCGGCTCGCCCCAGGAGAAGAGCAGCTCGCCCTGCGCCGAGAATTTGTGCACGCGAGCGTTGCCGTAGCCGTCCGCGATGTACATGTCGCCGCTCGGCAGCACCGCCACGTTGGTCACGCGATGAAAGGGGCCGGCCGCGCGCTGCACCGGGCTCGCACCGATCTTGTAGCCGGTGTTCGCGGGCTGACCCGAGCTGCCGAGCGTCATCAGCTTCTTGCCCTCGGGCGTGCACTTGTGGACGGTGTGATCCTTGTCGTCGGCGAGCCAGAGGTTGTCCTCGCGGTCGATGAAGATGCCGTGCGGGCCGACGAACATGCCCTCGCCCCAGGCGTTCAGGAACCGGCCTTCCTTGTCGAACACGATGATCGGGTGCTCGCCGCGATTGAACACGTACACGCGGTCGTTCGAATCGCACGCCACGCCGGCCACTTCGACGAAGCTCCAGCCTTCCGGCATGCGTTCCCAGCCTTCGATGACTTCGTATTCGATGCGATGCGGGCCGAGCGCCATGGCGCCTCCTCGAAGCCGGTTGAATGCTTGAGCGATGGTACTTCTTTTCCTTCTGGCGTGCAGTCGGCGCAGCGGCGTGGCGGCGTGCACATGGTGCTCGGTAAGTATGCGAACATACTGACGCTCGAGCGCCAGCGGGGCCACCTGGCCGGTCGCCTGCTTTTCATACGTGCACCGAGGCAGGTCCGGAGGAAGGTCTTCTTGAACATGGGCTCGCGGATTTCCATGGTGCTGTTTGCGGCCGCGTTTGCCGCTTCAGCGGTTGCGCAACCCGAACAAGTGATCGACATCCCGACCCGCCCCGGCGTAACCCAGCGCTTCCTCTACCTCGCACCGCCCAATGCCAAGGCGGCGGTCGTGCTGTTCAGCGGCGGCAATGGGGGTCTGCAGATTGCGGACGACGGCAGCCTGGGCGGCGGCTCCGGCAACTTCCTCGTGCGCTCGCGCCAACTGTTCGCCGAACAGCGGCTCGCCGTCGCGGTGATCGATGCCCCGTCCGACCGGCAGCGCCCGCCGTTTCTCGGCGGCTATCGGCAACGCCCGGATCACGTGGCCGACGTGAAGGCGGTCATCGCCTGGCTCCGGCAAAAGTCGGCCCTGCCGGTGTGGCTGATCGGCACCAGCCGCGGCACGCAATCGGTTGCCTACGTGGCGACCCGGCTCGTGGACGGCGGTCCGGACGGCATCGTGCTCACAGCGGCGGTATTGGCCGATCCGAAAGGCCGATCGGTGCCCGAAATGTCGATGGACAGGCTCCGGATTCCGGTGCTGGTGGTGCACCACGAGCAGGATGGCTGCCGGGTCACCCTGTTCAGCGACGTGCCGCGCTTGATGGAGAAGCTCGCATCCAACCCGAGGAAAGCGCTCATGACCTTTACCGGCGGTGTGGACCAGGGCAACCCATGCCAGGCACGCGCGTATCACGGGTTCAACGGTCTGGAGCGCGAGGTGGTCGAAAAGATCGCGGTCTGGATGCTGCGCTGAGCGGAAAGAAGGTGTGAAAGCTATCGGGTAACGCGACGCGCGCGTCGCGACGCCGTGCGACGATTTCGATTTGGCGCCTTTTCGCCGTCGATCGTCTCGCGCATCAGCCGCAGCAGGGCCTCCAGCGTTTTCTCGTAGCGTTGCAGCCAGGGCCCGAGCGTGCGCTTGTCCCAGCGGTAGAAGCCGCGGCCGACAGTCACGCCGACATGCCCGGCCTTGACCCGGCTCGCGAGCGCTCGCGGCGGCACGCGGCTGCTGTTCAGGGTCGGATAGATCTGGGTCGCGGCGCGGTGATTGATGACGAGCCCGTTGAGATCGCGCTGGCGCACCGGCCCGCAGACGACATAACGGAAGCCGAAGCCGTAGCGCACCGCGAGATCGATGTCCTGCAGCGAGCAGATGCCCTTGTCCACGAGGCTGAAGCACTCGCGCATCATCGCGTGCTGCGCACGGTTGACGATCATGCCTGGGACGTCACGATTGAGGTTCACGACGATCTTGCCCAGGCTGCCCATCCATTGGTTGATTCGGCGGATGGTTCCGGGGGAGGTTCGAGCGCCGCGCACGACCTCGATCAGCGGCGAGATATTGGCCGGCGTCGCCCAATGCACGATCGCGACCCGGTCCTTGTGCCGCACTTTGCGCATCACGTCGGCGAGGCGCAGGCTCGACGTGTTCGTGGTCAGGATCGCCATGCGCGGTGCGAGCGCCTCGATACGCGCGAACAGGTTCTGTTTGACCGCCAGCCGCTCGGGAACGGCCTCGATCACCAGCGCGACCTGCCGCCAGGGGATCGTGCCGAGCTCCTCGTGGACATGAAAGCGCGTGGCCGTCGACTTTGCCGCGCGCAGCGGCGCGAGCGCGCTGCGAAAGCGCACGGACAGTGATGCGCGCATGCGTGCCTCCGGCTCCTGGCAGTGCACCGCCCAGCCGGCGGCGGCGAGCACCGCGGCAATATCGCAACCCATCTTGCCGCCGCCGACGACGGCTGCAACCGCAGTTTCACGCGCCATATTTCCCCCTTCAAGGTTCGGGCCACCGCCGCGATTTCACGCGCCATATTCTCGCTCCAAGGATAGAGCTCCCGCTGCGATTCCGCGAGCATAACCAACGACGTCTGACTGTTCGCGCGTACGCGCAAGCTCGGCCGTTCTCCCGCGATCTTCGCAGGAATGCTCGCGCCGCCGCTCCCCGAGCGTTGCGCACCTCGTCCAGCTATGCAATATTCGTCGCATATCGATGACACGGCGCATGGCGTCGGGGAAGGCGATGAACGACTTTCTCGAAATTTGCATACGCCTGGGCAGCGCCCTGGCGGTGGGGGCGCTGATCGGCCTGGAGCGCAGCTATCGCGGCCGCCCCGCGGGCTTTCGCACCCACGCGCTGGTCTGCCTGGCCTCCAGCCTGCTGATGCTGGTGACGGTGTACGAAAGCCAGTGGTTCACGCCGAGCGGCAACGCACGCGTGGTGGTGGATCCGACCCGCATGGCGCAGGGCATCATGACGGGTATCGGTTTCCTCGGCGCCGGCGTCATCATGAAGGACGGCATGTCGGTGCGCGGTTTGACCACCGCGGCATCGATCTGGATCACCTCGGCCATCGGCATCCTGGTCGGCATCGGTTTCTACCTGCCCGCCGCGATTGCTTCCGTGCTCGTCCTGGGCACGCTCTCCGCCTTTCGCTGGATCGAACGCCGGATGCCGACCGAGCAGTACGCCATCTTCAGCGTGCGCTTCGAGCACGGACACGCCATGAACGAGGACGAGTTGCGCTCGCTCATTACCGGGCACGGATTCAGCATCGCCAACATTACCTACCGCCTGCGGGAGGAAGGCGACCAGTTCGAGTACCGCATGGTCGTGCGCACGCTCGATACGCGCAACCTGCGCGAGCTGGCGGCCAAGCTGAGCGCACTTGAAGCAGTCAAGGCGTTCCAGATCACACCGACCGGCGATTGAACATGCCGCAGTCATCGCCATGAGCGCGCCGAACGCGCCGTTGTTGGCCGCGCCGTTCTGCTTCCTGCGCCATGGCGAAACCGAGAACAACCGGCTCGGCCTGATCGCCGGCTCAGCCGACGTGGCGCTGAACGCCACGGGTCTCTCGCAAGCGCGCGTGGCCGCGCAACGGCTCACGCACGGCGGCATCGACGCCATCTGGTCGAGCCCGCTCGAGCGTGCGCGCGCCAGCGCGCAATGCGTCGCCGAAACGCTTGGATTGCCAGTCGTCATCGTGCCGCAGCTCGCCGAACGCACTTGGGGCGAGTTGGAAGGCAAGCCGCGCGAGCTGCGCATTGCTGGCGTGACGCCGCCGGGCGGCGAAAGCATCGAAGCATTCCGCGCGCGCACGCTTGCGGGCCTACAGCAAATCCGCGCAAGCCGGCTGCCGCTGATCGTCGCGCACTCCGGCACGTTTCGCGTCTTGAGCGAATGGCTGCAGATCCCACCGCGCAGCGCAGCGCTCGCCAATTGCATGCCGCTACAGTTGGCGCCGCACGCCGGCGGCTGGCGCGTAACGCCCCTCTAAGACCGGCGCCCGCGCGCCAATTGTCTTGCGGGCCGCCGCGTCTGCCCTCAGAATAACTCGACACAATCAACGAAGCCCCGGGGAGGATTCATGAAGTCCGTTTGCAGCGTGCTGATGTTCGCCGCATGCGCTACGTTCAGCGCGGCAGGGTTCGCACAGGCGTATCCGAGCAAGCCGATCCGCGTCATCTCGCCCTCCGGCGCGGGCGGGCCGGTGGACGTGATCTGCCGCGCGATATCCC
>JBOIEI010000716.1:0-3792 GCA_050741055.1 Burkholderiales bacterium
GATCTCGCCAGCGAGCAGCCGCCCCTTGCAGGTGCCGCAGGCGCCGTTGCGGCAGCCGTAGGGCAGGTTGAACCCCTCGCGCAAGGCGGCTGCGAGCACCGTTTCGTCGGCGTCCATCGTGAAGCGATGGCCGCTTGGCCGGATCGTGACGTTGCAGGACATCTGGAAAGGAAATGCGTGGCCCACGCACACAAAAGGAAATGCGTGCAACAGCCCACGCACACAAAAAGAAATGTGTGCAACAGCCCACGCACACAAGCGGAAAAGCGTGCGAACAGCCTACGCTGCCCACGCACGCGAGCGGGCCGAGTGTAGCATAGGGGGTGCGCCCGCCGCGGTCGGAAGCCGTTACTGCTGCCAGGGGCGCTCGTTTCCGGCTGCCGTCATGGACACCCTGATCGTCTTGAGCAATCTTCCCGATCGCAACGCCGCGCTCGAGTTGGCGGAAAAGCTCGTTGAGCGCCGGTTCGCGGCCTGCGTCAACGTGCTGGCCGAATGCACCTCGGTCTATCGCTGGCAGGGGAAGATCGAAACGGCCGCAGAGGTGCCGGTCATGATCAAGACTACGGCGGCGCGCTATCCCGCGCTGGAGCAGGCGATTCGCGAGCTGCATCCGTACGAACTTCCCGAGATCGTGGCGGTCCCTATTCGCGAGGGCCTGCCCGGATACCTGCAATGGGTTGCGGCCGAAACGCGATCCGACACCGACATCTGACCAAATCCCATGCGCTGGATCGTCCTGCTGCTCCTCTTATGCGCGCCACTCGTGCACGCCGAGGAGCCCTTGCCGCCCGAGCAGGCGTTCAAGCTCTCCGCCCGGCTGCTCGACGCCGACACGCTGCTCGTGCGCTACGACATCGCGCCCGGCTACTACATGTATCGCGACAAGTTCCGCTTCGAGGCGCCGCCGGCTGCGCTCGGCACGCCGTCGCTCCCGCCCGGAAAGATCAAGGACGACGAGTTCTTCGGCAAGGTCGAGACCTATCGCGACCGGGTCGAGGTGAAGTTGCCGTTGCAAGCGGCGGCCGAGATGCCTTCGGTGCTGACACTGAAGGCCACCTCGCAGGGCTGTGCCGACCTCGGCATCTGCTATCCGCCGCAGGAGCAGAGCGTGCAGGTGAAGCTCGCGGCCGCCGGAGGCGCGAGCACGGCGCCCGGCGCGGTTGCAGGCAGCTCGGCATTTGTCACCGCGCAGGCGAATGCTCCCCCCGGCCAGCCGCAGCCCGCCGCCGATGTTCAGGACGAATCGGCGATCGTGGCGCTCCTCGGCAGCGGCAGCTTCTGGGTCATCATCCTGAGCTTCTTCGGTTTCGGCCTGGCGCTCGCCTTCACGCCCTGCATGCTGCCGATGATTCCCATCCTGTCGGGCATCGTGGTCGGCGGCCGCGGTGGCGCAACGCGCGGCAAGGCGCTCATGCTGTCGATCACCTATGTTCTGGGCATGGCGATCACCTATGCGGCGGCGGGGGTCGCCGCGGGCCTGTCGGGCGCCATGCTGGCCGCGGCGCTGCAAAGCCCGTGGGTGCTCGGCAGCTTCGCGGCGCTGTTCGTGGCGCTCGCCCTGTCGATGTTCGGCTTGTACGAGCTGCAACTGCCGAACGGGGTGCAGAGCTGGCTCACCGAGCGCAGCAACAGCTTCCGCGGCGGGCAGACCCTCGGCGTCTTCCTGATGGGCGTGCTGTCGGCGCTCATCATCGGTCCGTGCGTGGCGCCGCCGCTCGCCGGCGCGCTTCTTTTCATCGCCGAACGTGGCGAGGTCGCGCTAGGCGGCTCGGCGCTGTTCGCGATGGCGCTGGGCATGGGCGTGCCGCTGGTGGGGGTGGGCGTCTCCGCCGGGCATTTCATGCCCAAGGCCGGCCCCTGGATGGACTCGGTGAAGCACTTCTTCGGCGTGGTCCTGCTCGGGGTCGCGATCTGGATCCTCTCGCCGGTGCTGCCCACGGTGGCGCAGATGCTGGCATGGGGCGCGCTGCTGGTGATCGGCTCGATCTATTTGCACGCGCTCGATCCGCTGCCACCGGCTGCGAGCGGGTTGCGCAAGTTCTGGAAGGGTGTGGGGATCGTTGCGCTGCTGGCGGGCGCATCGCTGCTGCTGGGCGCTTTTTCCGGCGGGCGCGACATCCTGCAGCCGCTTGCCGGCCTGCGCGCGAGCGCAACGGCGGGTGCCGGCGCTTCGGCCAGCGCCCTGCCGCCGGTCCAGTTCGAGCGCGTCGCCACCACGACGGCGCTGGACGAGCGGCTCGCAGCCGCCGGCGGCAAGCCCGTCATGCTCGACTTCTATGCCGACTGGTGCGTCTCGTGCAAGGAGATGGAGCGCTTCACCTTCAGCGACGACCAGGTCAAGCAGCGCCTGCAATCGTTCGTGCTGCTCAAGGCCGACGTGACCGCGAACAACGGCGACGACAAGGCGCTGCTCAAGCGCTTTTCCCTGTTCGGCCCGCCGGGGATCATCTTCTTCGATGCGGCCGGACGCGAGGTAAAGGGTCTGCGGGTGATCGGCTTTCAGCCCGCCGAGCGTTTTTCCGCCAACCTCGACCGCGTTCCGCGTTAGCAGCGGCTGCTCGGCGTCGGTCCGCCTCCGTGCATCGGGGCGCCACCGGCAAAGGTCAGCCGGGGACTCGGGTAAGCTTCGTCCTCTTGTCCACCGCAGCCCTCGTGACCCGTTCCACCCGCTTGTTCCTTTTCGCCGCCGTGGCGCTGCTCGCACTCGCGGGCGGCTACTTCGCGCGCCTTTGGCTCGCCACCGACACGCCGGCGCAGGAACCGGGCGCGGTGCTGATGGCGACGCGCCTGAACGATCCCACCGGCACGCCGCAGCCCATGGCGCAGTGGCGGGGAAAGGTCCTGGTCGTCAACTTCTGGGCGACCTGGTGCCCGCCGTGCCTGAAGGAAATCCCGGAATTCATCCGCTTGCAGCAACGCTACGGGCCAAAAGGCGTTCAGTTCGTCGGCATCGCCATCGACAATACTTCGCAGGTGCTCGGCTTCATGGCCCAACACGGCATGAACTACCCTGTTCTCATGGCCGAGCGGGAGGGCCTCGACCTCGCCCGCGCGGCCGGAAATCGGCTGGGCGGCCTGCCGTTCACCGTGGTGATCGACCGCCAAGGCAAGGCGGCGCAGGTCGAGCTGGGCGTGCTGGACGAGCACAAGCTGTCCCCGCTGCTCGAGCGGTTGCTGTGAAGGGCACGATGCGCCAAGCGTTTCCCCTAGGGGAAACGCTAA
Source organism: Burkholderiales bacterium (assembly GCA_050741055.1). Taxonomy (GTDB): domain Bacteria; phylum Pseudomonadota; class Gammaproteobacteria; order Burkholderiales; family WYBJ01; genus WYBJ01. The sequence goes on from JBOIEI010000716.1 coordinate 3,226, forward strand.
ATTGCCCTCACGCCCGCGTAGGCGGGCATCCAGAAACTGCTTGAACCCACTGGATTCCCGCCTTCACGGGAATGACAAGATGGCAGTATTTCGGAGGCTCCCCAGAGCACCGATTTGCCGCAAAAACTGGACAAAATGACGCCAACTGCTGCAAACTCGCGCGATGGCAAAAAGTTCGGGCCAGCTGCGCGCCGTGAAAACAGTCACCAAACGGGCGCGCCACGTTCTCGTCCTGCACGGTCCGAATCTCAATCTTCTCGGCAGCCGCGAGCCCGGTCATTACGGTACGACCACGCTTGCTGAAATCGACGCGAGCCTGACGGCGAAGGCGGCCGCAGCCGGCATTCGCTTGGCGAGCTTCCAGAGCAACTCGGAAGCGGCGCTGATCGAACGGGTGCACGCGGCCGGCCGGGAGGCCGTCGATTTCATCATCATCAATCCCGCCGCGTACACGCACACCAGCGTGGCGCTGCGCGATGCGCTTGCGGGGGTGGCGGTTCCGTTCGTGGAAGTGCACCTGTCGAACGTATTCGCCCGCGAGCCCTTCCGGCATCGCTCGTATTTCTC
>JBOIEI010000717.1:0-16529 GCA_050741055.1 Burkholderiales bacterium
GTCCAGCTCGATCCAGGTGAAGGCCGTGCGGGGATAGGCGGCTTCGACAGCCGGCCGGGCATGGCCCACCTCCATGACGAGCAGCCCGTGCGGCCGCAGATGCGCGTGCGCTCCGGCCAGAATGCGCCGCACGACATCCAGCCCGTCCTCGCCGCCCGCCAATGCCAGCGCCGGCTCGTGGCGGTACTCGGGCGGCAGCTGCGACATGACCGCCGAGCGCACGTAGGGCGGATTGGCGACGATGAGGTCGTAGCGGCGGCGTTTCAGCGCCGCGAACAGATCACCCTGGATGAGCTCGATGCGGCTGTCCAATGCGTAGTCGCCGACGTTTTCCCGCGCTACCTCCAGCGCCTCGGCCGACACGTCGACCGCATCGATGTGTGCGCGCGGCAAGGCAAGCGCGGCCAGCACCGCCAGGCAGCCCGAGCCGGTGCAGAGCTCCAGCATCTGCCCGACGCGTTCCGGTTGCTCGATCCAGGGTGATAGCTCGCCCAGCAGCCAATGGCCGATGTAGGAGCGCGGAACGATCGCGCGCGCATCGACGCGGAAACGATGCGGGCCGATCCAGGCCTCGTGCGTCAGATAGGCGGCGGGGAGGCGCTCGCGCACTCTTCGCTGCAGCAGACCGAGAACGGCTCGGACTTCGCTGCGCGCGAGGCGCGCGTCGAGAAACGATTCGGCCTGAGCGGGCGGCAAGTGCAGGGCGTGGCGCACCAGGTAGAACGCTTCATCGAGCGCGTTGTCGGTGCCGTGACCGTAGGTAAGTCGGGCTTCGTTGAAGCGCGAGACACCGAAGCGGACCAGGTCGCGCACCGTGCGCAAGCGCGCAGCCGCTTCCTTGTATTCTTCTTCCAGGCGCACCGCACCGAGCTGGTCTCGCATCGGGCGCCTGCGGATGGCGTCGGCTGACGGGGGATCCGGGCTAGATGTTGAGTCGGATGCTGGACAGGTCGCCCGCCTGCGTCGTCCTGCGGCTCGACTCGGGGCTCGTTCCCTTGGCGTTGTTGATGAGCCAGGACAGGTTCGTGGCCGAATCGGCGTTCGCAAGCGCTTCATCGAGCGAAATGACGCCCTGGGTGTAGAGCCCGTACAGCGACTGTTCGAAGGTCTGACACCCAGGGGCCAGGCTTTGCTCCATCGCGTCCTTGATCTGATCGATCTCGCTGCCCTTGATGAGCTCCTGGATGTGCTTGGTGTTCATCAGGATTTCCGCCGCCGGGCAGAGCTTGCCCTGCAGGTCGCGCACCAGGCGCTGCGAAACGACGGCGCGCAGGCTTACCGCCAGGTCCATCAGCAGGCTGTTGCGGGCATCGTGCGGAAAGAAATTGATGACGCGGTTGAGCGCGTAGTAGCTGTTGTTCGCGTGCACAGTGGTGAGGCACAGGTGGCCGGTCTGCGCATAGGCAAGTGCAGCCTGGAAGGTCTCGCGGTCGCGGCACTCGCCGATCAGGATCACGTCCGGCGCCTCTCGCATCGCGTTGACCAGCGCGTTGGAATAGGAACGGGTATCGATTCCCACCTCGCGCTGGTTGACGATGCTCTTGGCGTGCCGATACATGAACTCGATCGGATCCTCGATGGTGAGGATGTGTCCTGACTTGGACTGGTTGCGATGATTGATCATCGCCGCCAGCGTGCTGGATTTTCCCGAACCGGTGGAGCCGACCACCATGATGAGGCCGCGCTTTTCCATCACCACGTCCTTGAGCACCGGCGGCAGGCGCAGCTCCTCGATGGACGGAATCGTGACCTTGATATGGCGGATGACCATCGCTACGGCGCCGCGTTGACGGAACACGTTCACGCGGAAACTGCCCACGCCCGACTCGATCAGGGAGAAATTGATCTCGAGCTCGGCTTCGAAGGTCTTGATCTGCTCCGGGGTCATGCATTCGTAGGCCATCTTCTGCACGGCCGCGGGGTCCAGGACCTGGGCGTTGATCGGCATCACCTCGCCCTGGATCTTGATCTGGATCGGCGAGCCGGCCGTGAAGAACATGTCCGAGGCCTGCTTTTCGGCCATGAGCTTGAATAAAGGCGTGAGTACCATGCCGTTCTCCCGATTCCCCTGCTGTTCCAAGACAACCTACCCAGTAACGGCCTCGACCGTGGCGACTGAAGCCCGGGCCCGCCTGCGCAGGGCCGCCCTGCCGGCGGCGCCGGCGCGGGGCAAGCGCTCAATCGCCGCGCAGAAGCTCGTTGATGCTCGTCTTGGCGCGGGTCTTGGCGTCCACCTGCTTGACGATGACTGCGCAGTACAAGGAATACTTGCCGTCGGCCGCGGGCAGCGACCCGGGAACGACCACCGACCCGGGCGGGATCCTGCCGTAGCTCACCTGACCGCTGTCGCGATGGTAGATGCGGGTACTTTGGCCGATGAAAACGCCCATGGAGATGACACTGCCGGCGCCGACCACCACGCCTTCGACGATCTCGGAGCGGGCGCCGACGAAGCAGTCGTCCTCGATGATGGTCGGATTGGCCTGCAACGGCTCCAGCACCCCGCCGATCCCGACACCGCCCGACAGGTGCACGTTGCGCCCGATTTGCGCACACGAGCCGACGGTGGCCCAGGTATCGACCATGGTGCCTTCGTCGACATAGGCGCCAATGTTGACGTAGGAGGGCATGAGCACCACGTTGCGCGCGACATACGCACCGCGGCGCGCCGTCGCCGGCGGCACAACGCGAAATCCCTCGACCGAGAAGCGTTCGGCCGTGTACTGCGCGAACTTCGACGGCACCTTGTCGTAATAGCTTGTGCCCGCGCCTTCGGTCAGCACGTTGTCTTCGAGGCGGAAGGAAAGCAATACCGCCTTCTTGATCCACTGATGCGTGATCCAGTCCGCGCCGGATTTCTCGGCGACCCGCAGCTCGCCGCGATCGAGGCTCTCGATCACCGTGGCGACCGCATCGCGGACCGCGGCGGGAGCACTGGCCGGGGAAATCGAGGTTCGTTGCTCGAAGGCGTCTTCGATCGTGCGCTGCAAGTCGTCCATAGCGGGCTACAGGCCTTTATAGAAATCGCGCAGCCGCTGCGCAGCCTCGACGCACTCCGCGGTGGATGCCACGAGTGCGATGCGAACGAAATTCTCGCCCGGATTCACGCCTCGCGCCGTGCGTGCGAGATAGCTCCCCGGCAGCACGCTGACATTATATTCAGCATGGAAGCGACGGGCGAACTCGGTATCGGCGATGGGCGTGGGCAGCCACAGGTAGAAAGCGGCTTGCGGGCGCTGCGCCGGAACCGCATCGCCCAGCACCTCGAGCACCGCATCGAACTTTTCCTTGTACAGGCGCCGATTCTCGACCACGTGCGCTTCGTCCTGCCAGGCGGCAAGGCTCGCGGCGAAATTGGCCGGCGGCATGGCGCCACCCTGGTAGGTGCGATAGAGCAGGTAAGGCGCGAGCACCTCCGCATCGCCCGCGACGAATCCCGAGCGCAGCCCGGGCGAATTGGAGCGCTTGGAGAGACTGGAGAGCATCACCAGCCGCGGGAAGCCGTCTCGGCCCAGTGCGCGCGCGGCCTGCATACCGCCGAGCGGCGCCGAGCCCTCGTCGAAATAGATCTCCGAATAGCATTCGTCGGATGCGATCACGAAGCCGTAGCGGTCGGAGAGCTCGAATAATTGCCGCCAGTCTGCCAGCGTCATGACTGCGCCGGTCGGATTGCCGGGAGAGCAGACGTATGCGAGCTGCGTGCGCGCCCACACTGAATCGGGGATCTGGCCCGGGTTCAATGCGAAGGCGCCTTCGGCGGTGGCGAAGCCGCCCTCGGCGGTGGTGTTGAGGAACTCGGGCCGCGCCCCGGCAAGAAGCGCCGCGCCTTCGTAGATCTGGTAGAAGGGATTGGGCATTACCACCACCGGATCGGGCCGCGTCCGTTCCACCACCGCCTGCGCAAGACCGAACAGGGCCTCGCGGCTGCCGTTCACGGGAATGATCTGCGTCCGGTAGTCGATGTCGGGCAAGCCGTAGCGCTTTTCCATCCAGGCGGCGATCGCTTTGCGCAGGCTCGATTCGCCCAGAGTGCTGGGATAGAGCGCAAGCCCGTCGAGCCCGGCGGTCAGGGCGTCGCGGATGAATTGTGGTGTCGGATGCTTCGGCTCGCCGATGTAGAGCCGGATCGGGCTTAAGCCGCTATTGGGTTGCACCCCCTTGAGCAGGGCGTTGAGACGCTGGAACGCATAGGGCTGCAGGTCGTTCAGGCTGGGATTCACGTGCGCTCGGCCGAGGCGGGAGATGGCGCGATTATATGGGCCGCCATGCGCGGCGTGCGGGAATCGAAGTGGCGGCGCTCGACTCGGACCTCACGGCCCGACGTACGAAGGAACGAGCGCGCGCATCCAGAACGGCGTGAAATCCGGCGTGGCTCCGCGATAAACGATGGACGGCGGTGCCCACAGCGCCACCAGCAGGTGGCGCTCGACTTCCGGATCGGGCACTTCGATGTTTTCGTGGCGCATGTAGTCGGCCACCAACTCGGCGCGCGCGGAATGGGCGTAAGGGCCGGCTGCTTTCAGGCCGACGGATCCGCCGTAGCGGCGGTACAGGGCGGCGTCGAGTTTTGCCTGTTCGATCCAGTGCGCCATGGTCGCCGTGGAAAGCTCCGGCGGCGCTAGCGCGCCGCGCGCCACGTCGGCCTCGTACGCGGCCAGACGCCGCAATACCGCGCGGAACTCGACCAGGCGCTCGTGCTCGGCAGCGCTCATTTGGGCGCCCATGTGAACCAGCCGGGCTTCGAGCTCCTCCAGCTTTTGCGCGCGTTGCGCCCGATCGTGCCGGGCGAAGGCGCGCTCGTGGGCGCGCACCGCTTCGATCTCATCCGCAGTTGCCTGCAATCCCTGCGTGGCGACGAAACGTTGCTCGGCTCGGTCTCGAATCTCGCGCAGCAGCTCGGCCGCGCATGTCCGGGTTTCGGCCGCGTGCAAATCCTCGCAGCGGATCTCTTCCACGCCGATGCGGGCGGCAACGCGCTCGGCGGCGCTCGGCGTTGTGCTCGCAACGCCGGCCAGCACGACGCCGAGCACGGCCAGCCGACGCACGCTAGCAGCCGCGAGGACGAAGTGCCATCGAGGCGTTTGCCGCTCGAGCGCCATCGTGGCCCTCTGGCCTCAGCCGGCGCGGCCGCTCGGCTGGGGGGAAAAGGCATCGAGCGCCACCGGCGGCGGCGCGGACCAGCCGCGGGCGCGATGCTCGGCCACGATGGTGGTGAAAATACCGCCGCGCACGTAGAAGCGCGCTTCGAGGCGCAGGTAGCGCGGCGCGATCGACTGCACCAGGTCGTCGAGAATCTGGTTGGTTACGGCTTCGTGGAACGCGCCGCGGTCGCGATACGACCAGATGTAGAGCTTCAGGCTCTTCAGCTCGACACAGCGCCGATCGGGGATGTAGTCGAGCACGAGCGTGGCGAAATCCGGTTGCCCGGTCTTCGGGCACAGGCACGTAAACTCCGGGATTTCCATGTGCACCCGGTAGTCCCGCGCGGGTTGCGGATTGGGAAAGCTCTGCAGGCGTCGGCTTGGTCGCGTCGGCATGAATGTTCGGGGTTAACACGCGAACCAAATCGGTTAAAATCGCCCTCGCTCAACGTCGCTGCTTTGCGCCGCCGCTTTGGCCATGGTGAAAATACATGCGCGGAAGCTCATGCGCGGGCGAGCTCCACAACCGCGCCATTATAAGTCCAGAAGCACGCACTTGCGCCTCAAGGAAATCAAGCTCGCCGGGTTCAAATCGTTCGTCGACCCGACGCACATTCCGATTCCAGGCCAGATCGTCGGCGTGGTCGGCCCCAACGGCTGTGGCAAATCGAACGTGATCGACGCCGTGCGCTGGGTGCTCGGCGAAAGCTCGGCCCGGCACCTGCGCGGCGAAACGATGCAGGACGTGATCTTCAACGGCGCGGGCGAGCGCAAGCCCGGCCATCGCGCCTCGGTCGAGCTGATGTTCGACAACAGCCTCGGCAAGGCCGCGGGCGAATGGTCGGCCTACGCCGAGATCGCGATCAAGCGCGTGCTCGAGCGCGAAGGGGCTTCCGAGTACTACATCAACGGCATCCACGTGCGCCGGCGCGACGTGGCCGATCTCTTTCTCGGCACGGGCGTCGGCGCGCGCGCCTACGGCATCATCGAGCAGGGCATGATCTCGCAGATCATCGAGGCCAAGCCGGAAGAGCTGCGGGTGTTCCTGGAAGAGGCCGCCGGCGTGTCGAAGTATCGCGAGCGCCGGCGCGAGACCGAGCTTCGCATCGGCGATACGCGCGACAACCTGCAGCGGGTGACCGACATCCGCGAAGAGCTCGGCAAGCAGCTGGAGAAACTGCAGGACCAGGCCGAGGTGGCGGCGAAGTATCGCAGCCTGCAGGACGCCCTGAGCAATACGCACCAGCTCATGTGGCTCGTGCGCAAGCAGGAGGCGCAGGCCCAGGGCGCTCGGCTCGCGCGCGAGCTGGAGCGCATCCTGGTCGAGACCGAAGCGGAGAATGCGCGCTTGGCCGACGCGCAGAAACGCTCCGAGTCGCTGCGGGTCGAGTTCTATGCGGCCAACGACCGGGTGTCGAAGGCGCAGGGGGAGTTCTTCCAGGCGGGGTCGGAAGTCGCCCGGCTGGAACAGCAACTGCAGTTCCTGCGCGACAGCCGCGCTCGTGTGCAAGCGCAGCTCGTGCAGGTCGATGCCGATCTGCAACAGTGCGAGTCTCAGCTCGCGCAGTCCGAGGCGAGCTGCGAAGACTGGCGCGCGCAGCTCACGCAAGCCGACGCACACTCGCAGGGGCTGGCCGCGCGCGTGGCAGCCGAGGCGCAACGTCTGCCCGTGGCAGAGACGAAGTTCCGCGAAGCCCAGGAATCCGTGCGCAGCGCGCGCGACGAGCTCGCGCGTTGCGAGCAGGAACGGCAAGTTCAGGCCACCCGCCGCGAGCACGCCGACAAGCTATTGCAGCAGCTCGAAGGCCGCACCGCTCGTCTGGAGCAAGAGCGTGCGGCCCTGGTCGCGCCGGACGACGCGGTCTTGTCCGGTCTGCGCACCGAGTCCACCGAGGTCGATCACGAGCTGCAGCAGCTGCGCGCCGCGCTGGAGCACGACGCAGCCGAACTACCGGGACGCGAGCAGGCAACCCGCGAGGCGCAGCAATCGGCCGAGGCGACGGCCAGCCGGGTCACGGCGCTGGATGCGCGCCGCTCGGCGCTCGAGGCGTTGCAGGCCCGGCTCGCACGCGGCGAACACATCAAGGCCTGGCTCGAACAGCATGGGCTCGAAGGCCACCGCCGGCTGTGGCAAGGATTGCGCATCGAGCAGGGTTGGGAAGACGCGCTCGAAGCGGTGCTGGAAGAGCGCCTGAACGCCGTCGCGGTCGAGCGTATCGAGCCCGGCCAATCGTGGTGGCGCGAAAGTCCGCCTGCCAAGCTTGCAATCTTCAGCGCCGAGAACGGCGCCGAGGCGCCACGGCTGGTGCCTTGGCAAGGATTGCAGCCGCTGATTGCCTTCGTCACCTGCCACGACGGCGCCGTGGCAGCCGTGGTTCCCGAATGGCTCGGCGCCGTATACGTTGCCGAATCGGCCGAAGCGGCGCTGGAGCTGCGCCACCAGGCGCCCGCAGGCGCGCTGCTGGTCACGCGCGAAGGCCACGTCTTCACCCGCCACAGCGTGAGCTTTCATGCGCCGGACAACGAACTGCACGGAGTCCTGTCTCGTCAACGCGAGATCGACGCTATCGGCGCCCAGATCGAAACCGAGCAGGCGGTCCTGAACGACCGGCGGCGTGCTGCCTTCGAGCGCGACCAGGCGCTGGCCGGGCTGCGCAACCGTATCGCATCGTTGCGCTTCGAGATCGACACCGCCCAGGAACGCGCGCACGGCCTGGAACTGGAAATTCTGCGCCTGTCGGAACAGGCCGACCGCACCACCCAGCGCGGCGCGCAGATCGAGGCCGAGCTGGCCGAAATCGGCAACCAGGGCGCACAGGAAAGCGAGCATCGCAGCGCGGCCCAATCCGAGCTGTCACGCCTGGAAGCGGTGCGCGCCGGGCTCACGCAGCGCATGCAGGAAGCCGAAGCGGCCTACCGGCTGTGCGAGCAGGAAGTCGCGGCGCAACGGCAAACCCTGCAGGAGGTGGAGAAGGAATCGCAGGCGGCGCAGTTCATGCAGAGAACCTGTGCCCAGCGCATCGACGATCTGCAGGCAACCCTGCAGAGCCTCGGGCTGCAGCGCGCGCGTTTGCAGCAGCATCGCGCCGAGCTCGAAGCCGATCAGGCGCGCTTCGACGAGGCCCCGCTGGTCGCCGAGTTGCAAAACGCGTTGAGCGCGCGCAACGAGCGGGAGCAGGCGCTCGCCCAGGTGCGCGACGCGCAGCAGGGGCTGGAGAACGAGCTGCGCCAGATCGAGCAGGAGCGCCTCGGCGCGGAGCAGCGGCTCAATCCGTTGCGCGACAAGAGCAGCGACCTGCGCCTGAAGGCGCAGGAGGCGCGCCTGACCGAGGAGCAGTTCGAGGGGCAGCTGGCCGAGGCTGGCGCTGACCAGGAGGCGTTGCGCTTGCAGCTCGAGAAGGGCGTGCGTTCGAGCCACCTGAATGCGGACATCGTGCGGCTCAACGAAGAGATCGCCGCGCTCGGCGCGGTCAACCTGGCGGCGCTGGAAGAGCTCACGGCCGCGCGCGAGCGCAAGGTCTATCTCGACACCCAGTCGGCCGACCTGGAGCAGGCGCTGGAGACTTTGGAGAACGCGATCCGGCGCATCGACCGCGAAACGCGCGAGCTGCTCGCGGCCACGTTCGAAGCCGTGAACCGGCATTTCGGCGAGATGTTCCCGTCGCTGTTCGGCGGCGGTAATGCCAAGCTGGTCTTGACCGGCGACGAGATCCTGGACGCCGGCATCCAGGTGATCGCGCAACCGCCGGGCAAGCGCAACAGCTCGATCCATCTGCTCTCCGGTGGCGAAAAAGCCCTGACCGCGCTCGCGCTCATTTTCTCGATGTTCCAGCTGAACCCGGCGCCGTTCTGCCTGCTGGACGAAGTGGACGCGCCGCTGGACGATTCGAACACGCTGCGTTTCTGTTCGCTCGTGAAGAAGATGGCCGCAGAAACCCAGTTCATGTTCATCAGTCACAACAAGCTCACGATGGAGATCGCCGAGCAGCTGATCGGGGTTACCATGCAGGAGCTGGGCGTGTCTCGCGTCGTCGCGGTCGATATCGAAGAGGCGCTGAAGCTCACCGAGAAACAAGCAGCCTGATTCCCCGACAGGACTCCTTGCCATGAGCGATTTGCAGCTCGGCCTGATCGTCGTCGGCATCCTGGTGGTTGCTGGCGTGTACGCGTTCAATCGCTTCCAGGAGCTGCAGCTGCGCCGCCGGGTCGAGAGCCGCTTCGCGCAGCCGCCCGAAGACGTGCTGATGCGCGATACGGCCGCGACCACGGCGCGAGCCGACGACCAGCGCATCGAGCCGAGCTTCGGCGTGCCGGCGCAGGACGCGGCCATGCCCGAGCCGCCTTCCCAACAGCCCGCTGAACTGCCTTCGCAGCCGGGTACCCAGCCGGCCTCCGGACCCGTCGAAACGCACGCGCGCCCGGCCGCCGCTGCAGCCGCTGCTGCAACCGGGCCGGCTGGCGCTGCTTCTACCGAACCCGCCGGCGCTGCGCCATCCGCGCCCGAGGCGCCGCGTTTGGATGTGGCGATCGATTATGTCTGCAGCATCGAAGCGCCGGAACCGATCGATGCGGGGATGTTGGAGCGGTTTGCGAAAGCGGCGAACGCGATCGGCAAGCCGGTTGCGGTGCATGGATGGAGCGCTCAAGGCGGCGATTGGGTCGAGCTGCCCGGCAGCGGTGGCGCGGCGATCACGCGCGTGCAGGCTGCGCTGCAGCTGGCCGATCGCGCCGGTGCGAGCAACCGGGTGCAACTGTCGAGCTTGCGCGACCTCGCACTGCAGCTGGCGGAGCGCATCGGCGGCGCATGCCGTTGCGCGGACATCGATCAGGCCGCGAAGCTCGCCGCCGATATCGATCGCTTCTGCAGCCAAGTGGATGTCTCGGTGGGTTGCAACGTCGTACCGCGCAGCGCCGCTGCGCTGTCCGGCACCAAGGTGCGCGGCCTGCTCGAATCGGCCGGGTTCGTTCTCGAGCCCAGCGGACGCTTCATCCTGCGCGCCGAGGATGGCCGCGTCCTGCTTTGCGCCGACGACATCGAAGGCGCGGCGCTGACGGCCGAGCGGCTGCGCTCGGGGCCGGTGGCGGGACTTTCGCTCACGCTCGACGTGCCGCGCGTGAGCGGCGGGGTGCGCCTGTTCGAGCGCATGATCGAGCTTGCACGCCATCTTGCGCACGCGCTCGATGCGGTAGTGGTCGACGACAATCGGGCCGAGCTCACCGAGGCGGGCTTGAAGGTCATCCGCGCGCAGCTCAAATCCGTGCACGCCGCCATGGAAGCCCAGGGCATTCCTGCGGGCGGGCCGCTGGCGGCGCGCCTGTTCTCCTGATGGACCGGCCACGGCGATCCCGCAGCCGTGCCGACACGCTGCGCAAGGAGATCGCGCACCACAATCACCTCTACTACGTGCTCGATGCGCCGCAGATCGCCGATGCCGAGTACGACGCGCTTTTTCGCGAGCTGGAGGCGATCGAACAGGCGCATCCGGAATGGATCGCACCCGATTCGCCCACGCAGCGCGTCGGCGCCACGCCGCTCACGGAGCTCGCCGCAGTCACGCACCGCGTGCCGATGCTTTCGCTCGCCAATGCCTTCACCGAAGGCGAAGTCGAAGGTTTCGACCGGCGTGTGCGCGAGGCGCTGGATGCCGAGCGCATCGAGTATTCGTGCGAGCCGAAGTTCGATGGACTCGCCGTCACGCTGGCCTTCGAGAATGGCCGCTTCGTACAGGGTGCAACCCGAGGCGACGGCTATACCGGCGAGGACGTGAGCGCGAACCTGCGAACCATCAGGGCCATTCCGCTCACGCTCGATTCCAAGCTTGCGCCGCGCCTGCTCGAGGTCCGGGGCGAAGTGCTCATGCTCAAACGCGCGTTCGCGCAGCTCAACGAGCGCCAGAGCGGGCGCGGCGAGCGGACCTTCGTCAATGCCCGCAACGCCGCCGCCGGCTCGCTGCGCCAGCTCGATCCGAAGCTCACCGCGGCGCGTCCGCTCACCTTCTTCGCCTACGGCATCGGGGCGACCGAGGGCTATGAGCCGCCAGCGCGGCATTCGGAGCTGCTCGAATTCCTGCATGAGTTGCGTTTCCGGGTGGCTCCCGAGCGCCGCGTCGTGCGCGGTGTCGAAGGATTGCTCGGCTACTATCGCGAGATCGGCGAACGGCGCGCCGCTCTACCCTACGATATCGATGGAGTCGTCTACAAAGTGAACGCCCTGCGCCAGCAGGCGGCGCTCGGATTCGTCTCGCGCGCCCCGCGCTTTGCCCTGGCGCACAAGTTTCCGGCCGAAGAGGCCATCACGACCGTAACCGGCATCGAAGTGCAGGTCGGCCGCACCGGGGCGCTGACGCCGGTGGCGAGGCTGCAGCCCGTGTTCGTCGGCGGGGTGACGGTCACCAACGCCACGCTGCACAACGAAGACGAGATCCGGCGCAAGGACGTGCGTATCGGCGATAGCGTCGTCGTGCGCCGTGCCGGCGATGTGATCCCCGAAGTCGTGCGCGTGCTGGCCGAGCGCCGGCCGGCGGATGCGCGCATCTTTCACATGCCCAAGCACTGCCCGGTATGCGGTTCGGATGTCTACCGCGAGCCCGACGAAGCGGTGAGCCGCTGCGCGGGCGGACTGGTCTGCGCGGCGCAGCGCAAGCAGGCGTTGCTGCATTTCGCCTCGCGCAGGGCGATCGATATCGACGGTTTCGGCGAGAAGATCGTCGATCAGCTGGTGGAGCGGGGCATGCTGCATACGCCAGCCGACATCTATCGGCTGAGCGTCGATCAGCTCGCCGCGCTGGATCGCATGGGCGAGAAGTCCGCCATGAACCTGTGCGCGGCGATCGACCGCAGCCGCCATACGACCTTGCCGCGGCTGGTGTATGCGCTCGGGATACGGCATGTCGGGGAGGCGACCGCGCGCGATCTGGCCAACCACTTCGGCAGCCTCGACGGCATCGTGCATGCCAGCGAGGCGGCGCTGCTGCAAGTGTCCGAAGTCGGCGCCGTGATCGCCGCGAGCATCGCGCGCTTTTTCGCCGAGCCGCACAATCGGGAAGTGATCGAGGCGCTGCGCCAGGCGGGCGTCACGTGGCCGGAAGGCAAACCGAAGAAGGCGGATTCGAACGGGGCGGCCGCCGGCAAGACGTTCGTGCTGACCGGCACACTGCCGAGCCTCAGCCGCGATCAGGCCCGGGACATGATCCAGGCCGCCGGCGGCAAGGTGAGCGGTAGCGTATCGAAGAAAACCGACTACGTCGTCTCGGGCGCCGATCCTGGCTCCAAGCTTGCGAAGGCGGAGGAGCTCGGTGTGGCCGTGATCGACGAGGCGCAACTGCTGGAAATGTTGGGGGAGCAGTGAGGAGGAAGAGGGGAGCCAGAGCGGGAGCCGATCGATGCTGAGTCATGACGAAGCCTGGCACGTATTGAATTCGGCCGAGCGCCTGGTGAGCGCAAGCGAGGTCGCTGCGGCTTTGCAGCGCCTGGCCGGCGAGATCGCGGCACGCGTCGCGGATCGCACGCCGCTGGTGCTCACGGTCATGGGCGGCGCGGTCGTATTCAGCGGGCAGCTGTTGCCCCTGCTCGCGTTTCCGCTCGAGCTCGACTATGTTCACGTGACGCGCTATGGCGATACCACCCGCGGCGGAACCCTGCAATGGAAGGTTCGGCCTCGGGTCCCGGTTCGCGACCGCACCATCCTCGTGCTGGACGATATCCTGGACGAAGGCATCACGCTGGCCGGAATCCGCGACGGGCTGGTGGCCGAGGGGGCGAAGGATGTCCATTGCGTCGTGTTCGCGGACAAGTCGACCGGGCGCAGCAAGCCGATCGCGGCGGATTTCGTCGGCATCACGTTGCCGAATCGATACGTGTTCGGCTTCGGCATGGACGTTCACGGTGCCTGGCGCAACCTGCCCGAGATCTACGCCCTGAGCGAGTCGAGCCGGCTTTGATTTTCACGCGGGAGCGATGTCCTGCCAGTGCGCCGTATCGCGCGTATGAGCTCGTGCACGCGCAGGCGAGTGCGGGCACGAACGGTGCTTAATTTATTTTTCACCCACCGGCACGACCCGCTTCATCTAACAACTGCGCTGCGTGGCTTCGAGGAGCTCTGCGGCTGTCAAGCCCGCAGGACCATTGAATGGACTCCGGATTTTGCCGAGGCACACACCTTTGCCCGGAAAATGCATTTTGCACACATCAAAATATCGCAGTAACGCCCTGAAATGACATGTGAATCATGGCACTGGTTTTGCATGCCGATGGGTGTAAAATTCTATTTCAGCTAACGCAAGAACTTTCCGCATCCGGAGACGTTTCATGACCCCAAAAACCGCGGCCGCTCATGTCGCTACAGAAATCGTCAGCTTCCCGGACTATGTCGTCAACGCCAAGGCACGCGCATGGATCGGCGACATGGTGGCGTTGTGCAAGCCCGACGACGTCCATTTCGTGGACGGAAGCGAAGACGAAAACTCGCGGCTGTGCAGCCAGATGGTCGCCTCCGGTGTCCTCATCAAGCTCGATCCGAAGCTGCGGCCCAACAGCTATCTCGCGCGCTCCCATCCCTCGGATGTCGCCCGAATGGAGGATCGAACTTTCGTCTGCAGCCGCAACCGCGACGATGCCGGGCCGAACAACAACTGGGTCGATCCGGCGCAGATGAAGGCGAAGCTCGGCAAGCTTTTCGATGGCTGCATGCGCGGGCGCACGATGTACGTCATTCCCTTCTCGATGGGCCCGCTCGGCTCGCACATCGCGCATATCGGCATCGAGATCACCGATTCGCCCTATGTCGTGGTGAATATGCGCATCATGACCCGCATGGGACGCGCCGTATGGGACGTGCTCGGAGACAAGGGCGAGTTCGTGCCCGCGCTGCACTCGGTAGGCCGACCACTCAAGCCGGGCGAGAAGGACGATATCTGGCCGAACAATCCGGAGAAGTACATCGTTCAATTCCCCGAGGAAAAGTCGATCTGGTCGTTCGGCTCCGGCTACGGCGGCAACGCCTTGCTCGGCAAGAAATGCTTTGCGCTGCGTATCGCCTCGGTGCTGGCGAAGGAGCAAGGCTGGCTCGCCGAGCACATGCTGATCCTGGGGCTGCAGCCGCCGGAGGGCGAAAAGATCTATGTCGCCGCAGCGTTTCCGAGCGCCTGCGGCAAGACCAATCTGGCCATGCTGATTCCGCCCAAAGCTTTCGACGGCTGGAAAGCGACCACCGTGGGCGAGGACATCGCCTGGATCAAGCCCGGAAAGGATGGGCGCTTCCATGCGATCAATCCGGAAGCCGGTTACTTCGGCGTGGCGCCCGGCACCTCCTACAGCACCAACGCCAACGCCATGGATATGCTCGCGACCGACGTCATCTTCACCAATGTGGCGTTGACTCCGGAAGGCGACGTGTGGTGGGAGGGCATGACCAAGACGCCGCCCGCGCGTCTGATCGACTGGCAGGGCAAGGAATGGACGCCGGACAGCGGGCGGCCCGCCGCGCATGCGAATGCACGCTTTACAGTGCCGGCGGCTCAGTGTCCGTCGATCGATCCGGAATGGGAGAATCCGGACGGCGTCCCGATCAGTGCGTTCATTTTCGGTGGACGGCGCAGCACCGGTGTGCCGCTGGTGGTGGAAGCGTTCAACTGGAATTACGGCGTGTACATGGCCGCGACCATGGGCTCGGAGACGACGGCGGCGAACATCGGCGAGGTGGGCGTAGTGCGCCGTGATCCGTTTGCCATGCTCCCGTTCTGCGGCTACCACATGGGCGACTACTTCAACCACTGGTTACGCATGGGCCACGTGGTGGAGAATCCTCCCAAGGTTTTCGGCGTCAACTGGTTCCGCCTGGACAAGGACGGCAAGTTCCTGTGGCCCGGCTTCGGCGAGAACATGCGCGTGCTCAAGTGGATCGTCGAGCGGGTCAACGGCAAGGTCGGGGCGAAGCAGAGCCCGCTCGGCTGGATGCCGCGCTACGAGGACATCGAGTGGAAGGGGCTGGAGACGGTCAGCCGCGCGCAGTTCAACGAGCTGATGAGCGTGGATGCGAAGGTGTGGCAAGCGGAGCTGGACGCGCACGGCGAGCTGTTCGAGAAGCTCAAGTCGCGGCTCCCGCGCCAGCTCGTGCTCAAGCGCGAGCTGTTCGGCTTGAGCTTGTGGCACTGAATGCGCCAGCTGCGCCACAAAAAAGCCCTGGGATGCGGGGCTTTTTTCTTACAGACAGGTAGACGATGGCCGCACGGGAGGCGCGTCGCTGCGGGCCAATCTCCGGCTATTCGGGATAGGACGCGATCCCGTACATGACGAGCAGTACCGGCGTCGGTTTCGCATCCGGACCGAATGCAGCCTGGAAGATGCCGGCGATCGCCCCGCTATCGTAGATCTCTGACAGAGCACGGTTCACGGCGAGTTGCATCCCGGCATCGCCATACGGCAACGCGATGGCATACGGTTCGAAGCCGAGGTCTTCGTCCATGACGCCGTACTGAGCCGGGTCCTTCACTTTCCGAGCGAGTCCGTGCAGCAGGATCTTGTCGCCGGCAAAGGCATCGACCGAGCCGGCTTCCAGCGCCGCAACCGCTTCCTCGCGATTCTTCATCGTCACGACGGTCGCCTTGACGTCCTGGCGCTTCATGGCCGTGTCGAGCGCTTTCTGATTGGTGGTCCCGCCGATCACCGCGATCTTCTTCCCAGTCATTTCCGAGAACTTCGATACCCCGGTGGCCTTGCGGACGAGCAGGCCGGTCGTGTCAACGAAGATCGGGCTGGAGAAGTCCACCTGCGCCATGCGCGAAAGCGTTGCGGTGGTCGAGCCGCACTCCATGTCGATCTGGCGCTTTTGCACCAGCTCCAGGCGGTTCTGGGAGGTCGTCGCGACCCACTTGATGGCGAGCGGCTGGACCTTGATCTGGCGTCCGATACTGGCAGCGACCCGCTTGCACAACTCGACGCTGTATCCCGCGGGTTGCTTCGCCTGGTCGGCATATGAAAACGGCCATGCATCGGTACGGTACCCGATCGTGACTGCCTTGCTGTCTCGAATCTTCTTGAGGGTGGGACTCGCGTCCTGCGCACTCGACAGCGAGGGCACGAGCAGAAAGAGCAATGCAGCGGCGATTCGAATCATTATGGACTCCCGGACGTGGCTACTGCACGAGGATAGAGGCTCGTGCTCGTTGCGACAATCCGCCCTTGGTCCAATTTCGCGCCATGGCAAGCAGGCCACGTAGCCAAACGACCATAGGGCGCTTGGATGCAGCGGGACTGCGTGCTAGCCTGCGCCTCGGTTGCATCGAGAGAGCATACGCATGAAACCGATAGACCGACTCACTTATTCGCCCATCGTCGAGCGTCTGAAGCTGCCCGGCAACGCCCGGGTGGCAGTATGGATCATCGTCAACG
>JBOIEI010000718.1:0-8927 GCA_050741055.1 Burkholderiales bacterium
CCTCGCGCTCGCGCAAGAAACGACGCAACAAGGCATTGACCATGCCTTTGGCCCAGGACCATCCTGCTTGCTCGGTTGCGCGCACGGCTGAATCGACCACGGCGTACGGTGCGGCCTTGGTGAACGCGAGCTGGTAGAGCGCCGCCACCAGCAGCGCTTCCAGCTGCGGCGGGTTGAGCGGCTTGCGCAGCATCAGGGCGCACACCCCGCGCAAGAGCCCCAGATGGCGCAGGCTGCCGTGCGCGATGTCGAACACCGCCCCGCGCTGGCCCGCATCCAGTTCGGGATGCTGCCCGAACAACCGCTCCAGCAGCGGCGTGAGGCTTCTTCCGGAGAGAACCCCGTGAATCGCCTCGACCGCGAGGCGTTGCTCGATCAGCATGCCGCCTCCGAACCGCCATCGCAACGCGAACCGCCAAGGCGTCGGCGGCCAGGCACCGTTCGCTTTGCGGTCGATCCCCGCAAGCGGGGCCTCTCGCCCGGGAAGCTCACGCCGCCACCCGAGGCTCCCCCAGGCGCGTACCCGGTTCGATCCGGTGGCCCAGCAAGAACGGTCCTGCTTCGAGGCGACGGCTGCCTGCGCGCTGCAGGACGGTCACGATAAGACTGCCGTCGCCGCACTGGATCTCGATGCCCGCGGGCCCCGCAGCGAGCACGGTGCCGGGCACTTCGGCGCTGCACCCGGTCGATACCCGTCCCGACCAAAGCTTGAGGACTGCACCGGCTTGGGTCGTATAGGCCCCAGGCACCGGATCGAGCGCCCGCAGTTGCCGCTCGAGGTCCATGGCCGGCTGCGACCAATCGATATGGGCGTCTTCACGGGTGAGCTTGGGCGCATAGCACGCGCCCTCGGTCGCTTGCGCCTCGGCGCGAATGGCCCCCGCCGCCACGGCGTCGAGCACCTCGCCCACGGCAGCCGCACCGACTTCGGCTAGCCGATCGTGCAGGCTGCCGGCCGTGTCGTGCGCTTCGATCGGCACTGCACGGCGCAAATAAACCGGGCCCGTGTCCAGGCCTGCGTCCATACGCATGATCGAAACGCCCGTCTCGGCGTCTCCCGCCAGGATGGCGCGCTGGATCGGCGCCGCCCCCCGCCAGCGGGGAAGGAGCGATGCATGGATATTGACGCAGCCGAAGCGCGGCAGCTCCAGGACCGCGCGCGGCAACAGCAACCCGTACGCGGCGACCACCCACGCGTCGGCACCGAGATCGCCCAGGTCTACTTGAACGCCTGGATCGCGCAAGCTGACCGGCTGTCGCACCGCAATTCCGCGTTTCGAGGCAAGCCGCTTTACGGGACTATAGGACTCGCGCAACCCGCGCCCGGAGGGCCGGTCAGGCTGCGTCAGTATGGATACGACGTCATGGCCACGATCCAGCAGCGCGCGCAGCGCTACGGCGGCGAATTCGGGCGTACCGGCAAATACCAGGCGCATGGAACGATCGCATAGTCCATCAAATTCGGGGAGCCCGGCGATAAGTTCGCCGAGCCCGGCAATTGGCCCGCCGAGAGGGGCCGAAAGCTCGGAGCGGCAGGCGGGTTGCGCCGCAGCGGGCCTAGCCTGCGCGGCGCTCCTGCTTGCGGATGCGGGCGAGAATGCGGCGGCGTTTCAGCGGCGACAGGTATTCGACGAAGACCTTGCCCTGCAAATGGTCCATCTCGTGCTGGATGCAAACCGCAAGCAAGCCGTCGGCCTCGAGCTCGAACGCCTCGCCCTCGGGGTCGAGCGCCCGCACCCGAATCCATTGCGCCCGCGCGACTTTGTCGAACACGCCGGGGACCGAGAGGCAGCCTTCCTCGGCGTCGGAAGCGCCCCGGCTTGCCACGATCTCGGGATTGATGAAAACCTTCAGTTGATCGTGCGTGGGCGAGACATCGATGACGATCACCTGCTTGTGCACGTCGACCTGGGTTGCGGCCAGGCCCACCCCCGGCGCCGAATACATCGTCTGCGCCATGTCGCGCACCAGGGTTCGAATCGCCTCGTCCACGCGCAGCACCGGCACGGCCACCTTGTGCAGGCGCGGATCGGGATATTGCAGAATCGGAAGAATCGCCATAAATGCTTGCAAATAGAGGTCGCTAGATGCAGAATTTAAACCGAGTTGTCAAAACGGGTCCGATCTCGACGCGCCCGTTGTGCCTCATAAGGGGGGTGCGATGCGCAAGCTGATCATTATAGGCGCCATGCTGCTGCTGAGTCAGACCGGTACCGCATGGGCCGCGGTCGCCGGACCGGCGCTCGATCCGAATGCGCCCGACCGCTATATCGTCGTCCCGGGGGATACGCTGTGGGGCATATCGGGGCGATTCCTGCAAGATCCATGGCGCTGGCCGCAGTTGTTCGAGCTGAACAAGGACCAGATCAGGAACCCGCATCGGATTTATCCAGGGGATGTGATCGTGCTCGACCGTGCAGCAGGACGTGCGCGGGTCGTAGCGGGTATGCCCACCGTGGTGCTCACGCCCAAGGTTCGCGCGGAGCCGCATGCGGCCGAAGCCATTCCGAGCATTCCGCCGGCCGCCATCGAACCGTTCCTCACCCAGCCGCTGGTGATCGACCAATCGACCCTGGATGGCGCGCCGCGCATCGTCGCCACCCAGGAGAACCGCATGATCCTCGGGGCAGGCAGTCGCGCTTACGCACGCGGAATCAACGGCGGCCCCGGTCAGTTCTGGCAAGTGTTTCGGCCGGGCGAACCGCTGGTGGATCCGGATACGCAGGAGCCACTCGGTTACGAGGCGGTCTATCTGGGCGATGCCCGGATCGTGCGCCCCGGGGAAGTCAGCATCCTCGAAATCGTGAAGTCGAACCAGGAAATGTATATCGGCGACCGGATGTTTCCAGCACCCAAGCCGAGCTTCGTCAGCTACATCCCGCGCGCCCCGGAAAAGCCGATCAAGGGTCGGGTCATTTCAGCCTACGGGGGGTTGGCCGAAGTCGGTGTCCATAGCGTGGTGACTTTGAATCGCGGGGCTCGCGACGGTGTCGACGTAGGCACCGTGCTGGCGGTGTACCGCAGCCCCGAAAGCGCAAGCAATATCCGGTACAGCACCGAACCTATTTCAGGCTTCCGCAATACGCCCTTGTACGGCCGGCAAGGTCCGACCGGTCGCGACGATACCATCCGCTCGCCGATGCCCGAGACCGACTTGCCGCCGATGCGCCACGGCCTGCTGTTCGTATTCCGCACATTCGAGAAGGTCTCCTACGCGCTGGTGATGCAAGCGAGCTCGACGATCAACATGCTCGACTACGTGCAGAACCCGTAGGCCCCGTACGGCCAAGTCGCTCCGAGTGCGGCCGGCCTCGGCTCGGCGTTGGATTCCACTTCGCTTCCCTCCTGGCTCGCGCTGAACGCCGTAGCGGCGTTGAGCGGCGCCAATTGGCGGCGGCTGGCGGCAGCGTTCGGCTCGCCCGCGCAAGTGCTGCGCCAGTCGCAGCAAAGTCTCGCGCGCGTGGTGGACCCGGCCCTTGCGGAGGCCATTCGCCGCAGTCCCGATTCGCCGCTCGTGCAAGCCGCGCTCGATTGGGCCGCGCAACCCGGCCACGCCATCGTCACACTGGAAGATCCGCACTACCCGCAACTGCTGCGCGAAACGCCCGACCCGCCGCCCGTGCTGTATGCCGCCGGCCGGATCGAGCTGCTGGCGTGCCCCACACTAGCCATGGTCGGCAGCCGCAACGCCTCGGCACAGGGAATGCGCAACGCCGAGGCGTTCGCGCGCGTGCTCTCGACGCACGGACTGTGCATCGCAAGTGGCATGGCGCTCGGCATCGACACGGCCGCGCATCGTGGGGCGTTGCAGGCAGTCGGCCGCTCCGTCGCGGTGCTCGGCTGCGGCATCGACGTGATCTATCCGCGCGGCAATGGACAACTCTATCGCCAGCTCGCCTCGGAGGGGCTCGTACTGTCGGAATTCGCGCTCGGCACGCGTCCATTGACGCACCATTTCCCCCGGCGCAATCGCATCATCGCCGGGTTGAGCCGCGGTTGCCTGGTGGTCGAAGCGGCAATGGCGAGCGGCTCGTTGATCACCGCGCGTTGCGCCGTCGACATGGGGCGGGACGTGTTCGCCATTCCCGGCTCGATCCATTCGCCGCTCAGCAAGGGCTGTCATCATCTGATCAAGCAAGGCGCGAAGCTGGTCGACGATGCGCTCGACGTGCTCGACGAGCTCGGCATGCCGAAGCAATCGATCGGCTGCGCGGACACGCAGGCGCCTCTCGAGCCGGATGCTGCGAGCGTGCTCGCGGCCTTGGGGCATGATCCATGCGGCTTCGACGCGCTGGTCGAGCGCACCGCAATGTCGGTCGAGCGATTGGCCGCGCTGTTGACGCAGCTCGAGCTCGACGCGCGGGTGAGCCGAACCGATCGAGGCGAATACCAGCGACTCGATTGAGCGCGCGCGCAGTCGCGCACCGCCTTGCGGACGCCTCGGGGACCTTCCTTGCCATCGGCTGGGATTGTTCTTATCATCTGCCGCTCTTTGCCGCCCGCCACTACGAAAGCGTGTCCGCTTAAGTCATGGGCAAACCCCTCGTCATCGCTGAAAAGCCCTCGGTCGCGAACGACATTGCGCGCGCGCTCGGCGGCTTCACGCGCCACGACGATTATTTCGAAGGCGAGGACGCCGTCATTTGCTCGGCGGTGGGACATCTGCTCGAGCTCGTCGTGCCCGATGAGTTCGAAGTCAAGCGCGGCAAGTGGTCTTTCAACAATCTGCCGGTCATTCCGCCGCATTTCGATCTGCAGCCGATCGCGCGCACCGAGGCGCGCCTGAAGCTGCTCGCGAAGCTGCTCCGGCGCAAGGACATCGATGCGCTCGTGAACGCGTGCGATGCCGGCCGCGAAGGCGAGCTGATCTTTCGCTACATCGTCCAGTACTGCAAGGCGAAACAGCCGATCCAGCGCCTCTGGCTGCAGTCGATGACGCCCGCGGCGATTCGCGAAGGGTTCGATGCCTTGCGCGCGGACAAGGAAATGCTGCCGCTCGCCGATGCGGCCAAGTGCCGTTCGGAGGCCGATTGGCTCATCGGCATCAACGGCACGCGCGCCATGACGGCGTTCAACTCCAAGGAGGGCGGTTTCTACAAGACGACGGTCGGGCGAGTGCAGACGCCGACCCTGGTCGTGTTGATCGAGCGCGAGGAGAAAATCCGCGCATTCCGCCCGCGCGACTACTGGGAAGTGCACGCGACCTTCGCCGCCAAGGCCGGTGAATACGAAGGCCGCTGGTTCGATCCCGAGTTTCGCAAGGACGACGATCCGGAGCGGCGTGCCGAGCGCCTGTGGCAACGCGAACGCGCCGAAGCCGTTGCAGCTGCGTGTAGTGGCAAGATAGGGACGGTCACCGAGGAAGCGAAACCGTCGAGCCAGCTCTCGCCGCTGCTGTTCGATCTCACCAGCCTGCAGCGCGAGGCAAATGGCCGCTTCGGCTTCTCGGCCAGAAGCACGCTTGCGCTTGCGCAATCGCTATACGAAAAGCACAAGGTGCTGACGTATCCACGCACCGACGCCCGTGCGTTGCCTGAAGATTATCTGGAAACGGTGCGCACCACGCTGGCGCAGTTCGGCGGCTCGAGCGCCAAGCGGGCAGCGGCGCACAAGCCGGTGTCGGATAGCGCCGGCGCAGCGCCGTATGCGCCGTTCGCCGCCGAGATCCTGAAGAGCAACTGGGTGCGGCCGAACAAGCGCATCTTCGACAACAGCAAGATCTCGGATCACTTCGCAATCATCCCCACGCTGCAGCTGCCCAAAGCGCTGTCCGAGCCGGAGCAGAAGCTCTACGACCTGGTGGTGCGCCGGTTCCTGGCCGTGTTCTACCCGGCCGCCGAATACCTGCAGACGACGCGCATCACCGAGGTGGAAGGCCATCGCTTCAAGAGCGAAGGCAAGGTCCTGCAGAAGCCGGGCTGGCTCGCGGTCTATGGGCGGGAAGCGCAAGGCGAAGACGCGCGCCTGGTGCCGGTGCAACGCGGTGAGCGCCCTGCCGTGGCCGGCATCGACATCGCCGCGGAGCAGACCCGCCCGCCTGCGCGCTATACCGAAGCGACTTTGCTTTCGGCCATGGAAGGAGCCGGCAAGCTGGTCGAAGACGAGGAACTGCGCGAGGCGATGGACGCCAAGGGTCTCGGCACGCCGGCCACGCGCGCGGCCATCATCGAGGGATTGATCGCCGAGGAATACGTTCTCCGCAACGGCCGTGAGCTGGTGCCTACGCCGAAGGCGTTCTCGCTGCTGTTCGCGCTGCGTCACTTCGGTGTGACCGAGCTCACCTCGCCCGAACTGACCGGGGACTGGGAGTTCAAGCTGAAGCAGATGGAGCACGGCGAGCTTCCGCGCAGCGTCTTCATGGAGCACATCACCGCGGTGACGCAGGATATGGTCGCGCGCATCAAGAAGGGCGACATTCCGGACACCGCGTTTGCAACGCTCTCCGTACCTTGCCCGAAATGCGGCGGCGTGGTGCAGGAGAACTACCGCAAGTTCCAGTGTCAGAAGTGCGACTTTTCGCTTTGGAAAGTGGTCTCGGGACGCGAGTGGGCGCCCGAAGAGGTGGAAGAGCTGATTCGCAACCGGCGAATCGGTCCATTGACGGGTTTCCGCAGCCGGCAGGGTCGGCCGTTCGCGGCTTCGATTCGATTGAACGACGAACAGCGTGCCGAATTCGACTTCGGCCAGCCGGGCTCGGGCGAGGGCGCGGACGCGAAGCCGGATTTCAGCGCGCAGGAAGCGCTCGGCAGTTGCCCCAAGTGCTCGGGCTCGGTCTACGAGCACGGCAGCGGCTACACCTGCGAGAACGCCGTCGGTCCGGAGCGCAGCTGCGATTTTCGCGTCGGCCGCATCATCCTGCAGCAGTCGATCGAGCGCGACCAGGTGCAGAAGCTGCTGCGCGAAGGCCGCACCGACCTGCTGCCACGCTTCATCTCGAAGAAGGGAAGGCCCTTCAAGGCCTATCTCGTGAAGAGCGCGGGCGGCAACATCGGCTTCGAGTTCCAGCCGCGCGCCGCCAAGGCCGCCGCCGCCAACGAAGCCGATTCGGCCCCGGCTCGCAGCCGCGCGCGTCGTCGCGCTGGGTGAGCCGGGGTTTCGAAGGATGGCTCGGAAGCCGGGCCGTCCGACGGAGCGGACGGCCGTCGCGCGGCGCAAGTGTGCGCAGGCACACTTCGCGAATTCCCGCGCGACCCTGCGCACCTCCGAGCCCGCGAACGCCCGATGCGCTGCATCGCATCGGGCCGGGAGCGGTTAGACCGACCTGAACCCTAGCGCTTTCGAGGCGCGAGCATCGTTCCCCGACATCCGGGCACGCCGCAGTGGCACACCCACTTGCGGCGTGCGCGCACGTCGTGCGGCTCGTCCAGGGTAATGCGGTAGTCGTAGGAAATCTCTTCGCCGGCCCGGATCGCGCGCACCGCCTCGATAAAAATGCGCCGGCCCTCCTGCACCGTCTCGCAGTTCGGCGAGCACGAATGGTTGATCCAGCGCGCGGAATTTCCATTCACGCCAGCATCGATGTACAAGTCGTCCTCGGCATCGAACAGAAACGTGTGCGGCGGCGTTCCGTCCTCGGGGTAGCGTCCATCGGCCTGATCGGCGTCGATCAGCGCGCCCTTGTATTCGATCAGCCGCTCGCCCTTGGCGATGGGGCGGCGGGCGAAGATGCCATAGCCGTGGATGGGAGAACGGCGCCGCACGAACCGCGGGCCTGAATCATTGGATTTTCTTTTCGACATGGACCCGCTTGCTGCTGTTGCCGATTAACCCGGATATTTCAGACGTCGAGATTGCGCACGCCGAGCGCATTGCTTTCGATGAAGGCGCGGCGCGGCTCGACCATGTCGCCCATCAGCGTGGTGAAAATTTCGTCGGCCGCGATGCTGTCCTCGATCTGAGCGCGCAAGAGCCGACGCGTAGCCGGGTCCATGGTGGTCTCCCACAACTGCTCCGGATTCATCTCCCCCAGTCCCTTGTAGCGCTGAATGCCGACCGCGTGCTTCACTTCTTCCAGCAGCCAGTCGAGCGCTTCCTTGAACTCGCTCACCGGGCGCGAACGCTCGCCTCGGCGCACGGTCGCGCCTTCGCCGAGTAGTCCCACGATCAGTTCGCTCGTCCTGCGGATCTGCTCGAAGTCTCCGCTCACCAGAAAATCGGTATCGAGCGTCGTGACGCGGCGATTGCCGTGCTGCACGCGTGCCATTTCGAGCGACCAGCGCTCCGAATTGTCGTCGAATCGAGGCGAGATGGTCAGGCCCGGGCCCTGCACCGCCGCCTGCAAGCGCTCGGCGCTCTGCCCGGCATGCTCCGCGTCCGACAGGTCGATCACGACCCCGCGCAGTAAAGCATAGAGCGCTTGCTCGTCGATCAGGCGGCGCACCCGTTCGATGACGGCCTCCGCCAGGAAGAACTCACGCGCGACTTTGGCGAGCGCCTCGCCGGTGAGCGGCGCCTCGCCGGCACGCGGTACCAGTTCCGCGTCGGTCAAGGCCAGGCGCAACAGGTATTCCTTCAGCTCGTGATCGTCCTTCAGATACCGTTCCTGGCGACCGTGCTTCACCTTGTACAACGGCGGCTGGGCGATATAGATGTGTCCGCGCTCGACCAGCTCCGGCATCTGGCGGTAGAAGAACGTCAGCAGCAAGGTGCGGATGTGCGAGCCGTCCACGTCCGCATCGGTCATGATGATGACGCGGTGATAGCGCAGCTTGTCCGGGTTGTATTCCTCCTTGCCGATGCCTGCGCCGAGCACGGTAATGAGGGTGGAAATCTCCTGCGAGGAGAGTAGCTTGTCGAAGCGCGCACGCTCGACGTTGAGAATCTTGCCCTTCAGGGGCAGGATCGCCTGCGTGCGCCGGTCCCGCCCCTGCTTGGCCGAGCCGCCGGCCGAGTCGCCCTCGACGATGAAGAGCTCGGAGAGCGCCGGA
>JBOIEI010000719.1:0-7120 GCA_050741055.1 Burkholderiales bacterium
TCGTCGGGCAAGTGGCCGCGGAACAGCGCGAACAGCCGCTTCGCTGCGGCCGGATCGGCCCCGTGCCACCACCATAGCCGCCGTGCGGCCGCCCCGATCAGTGCCCGCGCCGAATCGGCACCCTCGGCCGGCGTATTGAGCAGCACGCCGAAATCGGCTTGCGGCGCGCACGGTCCGCCCGCGCAGGGGGCCGAGTGGGTCGGATAGATGCGCTCGAAACGCCCGCTGACCGGCAACGGGGGCGCGACCAGCAGCGCATGCCGGCTCGCTTCGCAAAGCGCAGCCAGGTTCGGTCGCGGCGCAATGCCGGCGACCACGATGCCGAACGGGACCAGACGCCGCCATACCGCTTGCACTGCACCGATGTAGTCCGACGGCCCGTATCCCCAGCCGGTGCGCGGCGCGCGCGCCAGCGTAGCCAGCAGGTCGGGGTGCTCGGCTTCATAGGTGAACAGCGCGCTCGCATCCAGGCGCCGTGCCACCAGCGCACGCGTGAGCTCGACGCCCAGGCGCACGCTCGCGCGCGAGGCGCCGCTCACGATCCAGAGCAAGCGCCGCTGCGCATCCGGCCGCTGCAGTCGCCCCCAGCGGGCATTGGCGCGGCGGCTGCGGCCGTGCAGCCGGTCGCGCAGGTCGTGAACGATGAGCGCCGGCAGGAAGCGGCCGCACGGATCGGTCAGGGCAGGCGTACCGAGCATGGGTCGTGTGGGGCCGCGCACGGCCGTCTACTTCGACGGGCCTTGGGTGGCGAACGTGATGCGGGTGAGACCCGCGAGCCGAGCCGCTTCCATCACGTTGATCACGGACTGATGGGTCGCCTTGGCGTCGGCATTGACCACGACCACGGGCTCCTTCAGCCCCGCGGCGGCGCGGCGCAGCTCTTCGGCAAAGCTTTCGACCGAGCCGAACGCGACCTTGTTGCGGTTGATCACGTAATGGCCCTCGGGATCGACCGCCACCTGGACCTCGTTCGGCCGCTCCAGCGGCCGGTTCGCTTCCGCCGTCGGCAGGTTGATCTTGATTTCGGCAAAGCGCGCGAACGTGGTCGTGACCATGAGGAAGATCAGGATCACGAGCAACACGTCGATCATCGGGATCAGATTGATCTCCGGTTCTTCCCGGCCGAGACCGCGGCGAAAGTTCATGGTTGCAGCCGCGAGCCTCAGGTGCTGCGCCCGGCGTGGACGATGTCCACCAGGCGCACGGCCTGTTGCTCCATGCTGATGACGAGCGCGTCGACCTTCGCCCGGTAGTGGCGATAGAAGATCATGCTGGGGACGGCTACGACGAGCCCGTAGGCGGTGTTGTACAGGGCGACCGAAATACCGTGCGCGAGCTGGACCGGATTGAGGCCGCTCGGCGTTTGTGCGCTGAACATTTCGATCATGCCGACGGTGGTGCCGAACAGGCCGAGCAGCGGGCTCATGGCCGCGATCGTGCCCAGGGTGGTCAGGAAGCGATCGAGGTCGTGCGCCACGGAACGCCCGGCTTCCTCGATCGATTCGCGCATGAGCTCGCGCGAAGCCTTCACGTTGCGCAGTCCGGCCGCCAGGATGCGCCCCAGGGGCGAGCCCTGATTCAGCCGGGCGATCAGTTGGCCACTGGCGCCCGCCTGCTGCAGTTCCTGGACCACCTGAGCGAGCAGGTTGGGCGGAGCGACCACCCGGTCACGCAGCGACCAGGCGCGCTCGCCGATGATTCCCAGGGCGATGATGGAAGCGAAGATGAGCGGCCAGATGGGCCAGCCGGCGGCTTGGATGACTTGCCACACATTCAATGTCCCGTTGAGCGGTCGAAGGCCCGGATTCTAATCCACAAAGAATGTGGATAACTTTGTGCACAATTTGTAAAAAGTGGCGCTAAGTAGCATCTATTACAGCGTTTTTGGCCCTCGGCTCAAAATTTAGGCGCATGAATTATATTGTTAAATCAAGAACTTGAAAATATCTCCCTAGGGAGCCTGGGCTTTTTTTACGGCTCTGTGGCAAATTCTTGACAGGTGTGGATTAACCTGCTCCTCCGCATGCCGGCTGGGCTCGCGGCATGCTCCCTGGGGAAGCCCTGGTGGCTGTCGTTCGAGCCGCCTGGCGCGGGCGGAGCGATCGCCTCCGGAAGGCTGCCGGGCTTTTGCCGGTCGCTACAATCGCGGCATGTCCAGTCTAATGCCAAAACCGGCACCGGGCGCGGTAATCGGCGTCTCGGCGCTCAACCGCATGGTGCGCGACATGCTCGAGCATGCGCTGCCTCTCATGTGGGTCCGGGGCGAAGTGTCGAACTTCACCTGCGCTGCATCGGGCCATTGCTATTTCACCCTCAAGGATGCGGGCGCGCAGGTACGCTGCACGATGTTTCGCAGCCGCGCCCGTCTGCTCGACTGGCAGCCCGGCAACGGCATGCAGATCGAAGTGCGGGCTTTGGCGACGCTGTTCGAGCCTCGCGGAGAGTTTCAGCTCAACGTCGAGGCCATCCGCCGCTCCGGCATGGGTGCGCTGTACGAAGCGTTCGAGCGGCTGAAGACGCGCCTGGCGGCCGAAGGGCTGTTCGACAACGAACGCAAACGGCCCTTGCCCGAGTACCCGCGACGGGTCGGCATCGTCACCTCGCCCCAGGCGGCCGCGCTGCGCGACGTGCTCTCGATTCTGCGCCAGCGCATGCCCGCCTTGCCGGTGATCGTCTATCCCGCGCCGGTCCAAGGCGCCGGCGCGGCGCAGTACATCGCGCGCGCGATCGAGACCGCGTCGCGACGGCTCGAATGCGACGTGCTGATCGTGTGCCGCGGCGGCGGCAGCATCGAGGACCTGTGGTCGTTCAACGAGGAAGTGGTGGCGCGCGCGATCCATGCGTGCGCGCTGCCGGTGGTTTCCGCGGTCGGTCACGAAACCGACTTCACCATCGCCGACTTCGTCGCCGATCTGCGGGCGCCGACGCCTACGGCCGCCGCGCAGGCGGTAAGCCCCGACCGGCGGCAAATGCTCCTGCGCGTAACCGATGTGCGCCGGCAGCTGGTGCGCTGCTTCGCTCGCAATCTCGACCGGTTGTGGCAGAGCCTCGATTACCTGGGTCGACGCCTGATCGACCCACGGGAGCGTGTGCGTATCGAATGCCGCCATCTCGAGCATCTCGCCTCGCGCCTGGCGCACGCGGGCAGCCGCAGCCTCGCGGCCGAGCGCTGGCAGCTTGCCGACTTGCGCCAGCGACTCTCGGCCGCATGTCTCGATCCGCAGCGCCATTGGAGCGTCCTGCAGCACCTGCGTGTGCGATTCCACTCGGCGTGCCGCCATCGCCTGCAGGCACGGCAGGCCGCCGTCGAGGCGCTCGGTGCGCGCCTGCGTGCGCTCGACCCGCACGCGGTCCTGAGCCGCGGCTACGCTATTGCCACCGACCAGCGCGGGCGCATCGTTGCCGATGCGGCCGCGGTGGCCACGGGCGAGCTGCTGAACGTGCGCGTAGCGCGCGGGCTCATCGAAAGCCGCGTGACGGGCGCGAAGGGCGTTCCGCCCGAGGACGACGGGCCGGCTGGATCCTAAAGGCGCGAGCGGACGAATCGCTCCAGCTCCTCGGCCAGGTCGTCGCGGCGGCAGTCGAAGCGCGCCACATCGCGCATCGCCCGCAGCCACGTCATCTGGCGCTTGGCGAGCTGACGCGTCGCGGCGATCGCTTTTTCGCGCAACCCGGCCAGGGCGTATTCGCCGTCGAGGTAAGCCCAAACCTGGCGATAGCCGACGGCTCGCATCGACGGCATGTCGGGTTCCAGGGCGAACTGCTGGCGCAGACGGCGCACTTCGGTGATGAGCCCCAGCTCCAGCATGACCTCGAAGCGCTCGGCGATCCGCTCATGCAACCATTCGCGGTCCTCGATCGCGAGCGCGGCCGCGCCGATGCGATAGGGCAGGTAGACGTACTTGGGCTTCGCCAGCAGCTCCGACATGCTCTTGCCGCTGACATAGTAGATTTCCAGCGCGCGCTGGATGCGCTGGGCATCGTTGGGCTGGATGCGGGCAGCCGCCTGGGGATCGACCCGGGCGAGGTCTGCATGCAGCTGCGGCCAGCCTTTCTCTTCGGCCATGGTGTCGATCACCAGGCGCACGGCCGGATCGGCCTCGGGCAGCTCGTTCAAGCCCTCCGTGAGCGCCTTGAAATAAAGCATCGTGCCGCCGACCAGCAATGGAATGCGCCCACGCTCCGTGATCTCGCGCATGAGGGTCAGCGCGTCGTCGCGAAACCGCGCCGCCGAATAGCTCTCGTGCGGATCGACCACGTCGATCAGGTGATGCGGCGCCTGCGCGCGCGCGGCCGCATCGGGCTTGGCCGTTCCGATGTCCATGTGCCGGTAGACCTGGGCGGAGTCGACACTGACGATCTCGCAGTCGAGCCGCTGTGCCAGCGCCAGGGCAGCCGCGCTCTTGCCGCTCGCCGTCGGGCCCATCAGCAGGATGGCCGGAGGCAAGCGGCCGGCGTCGCGGCTTCGCAGCGCGATGTTTTCGGGTGCGCCCGCTTCGTTCTGGCTCGGACGCGGACGACGGGGCATCAGCGGCCGCGCATGAAGCGCGCGTCGAGCTCGGCGAGCGGCACCTGGAACCAGGTCGGGCGGCCATGGTTGCACTGATCGGCGCGCTCGGTCGCTTCCATCTCGCGCAGCAGCGCGTTCATCTCGGGCAGTGTGAGCGCGCGGTTGGCACGTACCGCGGCATGGCAGGCCATCGTGGCGAGCAGCTCGTTGCGCCGCTCGGCCAGCACGCGTTCGGCGCCGTATTCGCGCATCTCGCGCAGCACGTCCTGCGCCAGGCGCTTGGCGTCCGCGTCCTGCAGCAGCGCAGGCACGGCCCGCACGGCGAGCGCCGCCGGGCCGAGCGCGCCGATGTCGAATCCGATCGCGTGCAATGCCGCGCCGTGGTCCTCGACCGTCGCTACGTCCACCGCGTCCGCGGCGAACGTGACCGGCATCAGCAACGGCTGCACCGGCACGGTGGCGTCATCGAGCGCGCGCTTCAAACGCTCGTAGACGATGCGCTCGTGCGCCGCATGCATGTCCACCACCACGAGCCCCGCGCTGTTCTGCGCCAGGATATAGATGCCGGCCAGTTGCCCGAGCGCAAAGCCGAGCGGCGGTACCTCGGATGCGGCCCCGGCGGATTCATTGGCAGAGCGGCTGGCGGCGAACAGCGTCTGGTACAGCGCCGCAGGCTGCACGCTGGCAAGGCCCAGGCTGCCCTGATGCCTGGGCGATTCGGCTGCGAACGCGCGCGGCGCCGCGTATGCGGATGTCGCGGCAAGCGGAGTCGAGCCAAGCGGGGTCGCGATCGTGTCGGCGCCGCTCGCCGCTTCCGTGGATTTACCGGCGGCATGCAGCGGCAGGGAGAGCAGGCGTTGCACCGCGTGCAGCACGAACTGATGGATGGCGCGGCTGTCTCGAAAACGCACTTCGATCTTGCTCGGATGCACGTTCACGTCCACCGCCGCGGGATCGAGCACGAGCTCCAGCGCGTAGGCGGGCTGGCGTTCGTGGTGCAGCACATCCTGGTAGGCCTGGCGCAGCGCATGCGCGAGCAGCTTGTCGCGCACGAAGCGGCCATTCACGTAACAGTATTGCGTATCGCGCGACGAGCGCGAGTAGGTGGGCTGGGCCACCAGTCCGTGCACCCGCACACCTGCGGCGGCCTCGTTCAGTACGAGCGCCGCAGCGACGAACTCCTCGCCGAGGAGCGAGCGCATGCGCGCTTGCGCCGGCTGAGCCGACATATGCCAGCGGGTGCGGCCGTTGTGCGCAAGCGAGAAGCCGACGTCGGGACGAACCAGCGCAATGCGGCGGAAGACTTCCTCGCAGTGCGCGTACTCGGTCGCCTCCGACTTGAGGAACTTGCGCCGCGCCGGGGTATTGAAATAGAGATCGGCGATTTCCAAAGTCGTGCCGGCGGCCTGCGATGCGGGCGAGACTTCGGACAGCATGCCGCCTTGCGCTTCGATGCGCCAGCCATGCGCATCCTCGGACCGGCACGAAGACAGCGAGACGCGCGCGACTGCGGCAATGCTGGCGAGCGCCTCGCCCCGGAAGCCCAGGCTCGCAACGCGCTCCAGATCATCGAGCGATGCGATCTTGCTGGTGGCATGGCGCGCGAGCGCGAGGGGCAAATCCTCGGGCGCCATGCCGCAGCCGTCGTCCGCAACCCGGATGCTGCGCATGCCGCCGTCGGCGAGCTCGACACGGATATCGCGCGCGCCCGCGTCGAGCGCGTTCTCAAGCAGCTCCTTGAGCGCGGACGCAGGTCGCTCGACCACCTCTCCGGCGGCGATCTGATCGATGAGGGTGTCCGGCAGGACGCGTATGGCGGACATCAGAGAAATTATAGCCGCGAATCCGCCGGCCCTTCGGCATCCGCGTTCGGTCAGATTTTTACGTGAGGCAATAGGGCATCCGGCTTCGAATGGATCGTACTCCAGAGTACAATCGCGCCAGTTCGTCGCCATCATGCGATTGCACAGAGTTCGATACAAACCGATAAACGGCAAGCGCGCAACCGCAACGGCATGCGCCGGCGTTGCGCGCGCAAACCGTTTCCGCTTCGGTATTTCCGTCGATCATGTCGTTCGCGCCACCGCCAGCGCGAGGTGGTGCCGCATCGGTTCGACGCCGAATATCGAGCCGGCCACATAGGTGGGAGTCATGCCGCAGCTGATAGGGGTGCCAAGAGAGACGGTCGCGACCGAGAAGCGCGTCGCCACCGTTCCCGAGGTCGTCGAGAAGCTCGTCGGGCTCGGCTTCCGGGTCGCGGTCGAGTCCGGCGCGGGCGCGGCGGCGAACTTCGGTGATGAGGACTATCGTGCCGCCGGCGCGGAGATCGTCGCGACTGCCGCCGAACTCTGGACGAAGTCCGACATCGTCTTCAAGGTGCGAGCGCCGACGGCGGAGGAGATCGGCCTCATGCGCGAGGGCGCGAGCGTGATCGGCTTCATCTGGCCCGCGCAGAACCCGGATCTGCTGCAGCAGCTTGCCGACAAGAAAGCGACCGTGCTGGCGATGGACAGCGTGCCGCGCATCTCGCGAGCGCAGAAGCTCGATGCGCTCTCGTCGATGGCCAACATCGCCGGCTATCGCGCCGTCATCGAGGCGGCGCATCAGTTC
>JBOIEI010000720.1:0-17795 GCA_050741055.1 Burkholderiales bacterium
GTGCTCCTGATCGTCGCCGGCGCGGTTGCTGTCGTCGTCAACTCGGGTTGAAGGCTACTCCAAGACGCGCCGGTCGCGCTTGAGCAGGCCGCGCCGATGCTTCGACTGCAGGCGGCGTTCGCGCGCGGCTGCGGGTGGCCGCGTTGCGATCCGCGCGCGCGGACGAACCGCTGCCTTGCGCAGCAGATCGAGCAGCCGTGTCCTCGCGTCTTCCCGGTTTCGCGCCTGGCTGCGATAGCGGCTCGCCTGGATCACCAGCTCGCCCTCGCGCGTCATCATCGAGCCGGCCAGCGCCGCGAGCCGGCGCTTCATATCGGCGGGCAAGGTTGCGCGTGCGAGGTCGTAGCGCAGTTGCACGGCGGTGGCCACTTTGTTAACGTTCTGGCCGCCCGGTCCGGGCGCGCGTACGAACTGCTCCTGGATCAGAGACTCGTCGATCGAAATGGCCCCCGGTCGTCGCAGCATGAGTGAAGTTTAGCAGGCGACCGTCATCATCCGGCGCGAGCCGCTCGCCCGGGTCTACGCGAGACGGGGCCGATCGATGGCGCATGCGCCTGCGCAGCCACGGCGAGGACGATGCAACTCACGAATCGGCACGGTTATCTGGCCGGCTTCCTGGTGTGCGCAGGATTGATCGGGTTTGCCCTTTATCTGCAGTACATCGTGGGCGAAGACCCTTGCCCGCTGTGCCTGCTGCAGCGAATCGCATTCATGGGCCTGGGCGTGGTATTCCTCGTTGCCGCGCTACACGATCCGCGTCGGACGGCGGCGGCCGTCTACGGCGTGCTGCTGCTGCTGTTTGCGGCCGCGGGCGCGGCGATCGCCGGGCGGCACGTATGGCTGCAAAGCCTGCCCAAGAACATGGTCCCGGAATGCGGACCGGGGCTCGACTACATCCTGTCGCGCTTCCCGCTGCAAAAGGCGATCGACATGGTGCTGCGCGGATCGGGCGAATGCGCGGAAAAGGGCTGGACCTTTCTCGGCCTCAGCATCGCCGGCTGGTCGCTCGTCTGGTTCGTGCTGCTCGCGCTGCTCGCGGTCGTGGTGACGATGCGGGCCACGCGCGACCGTGGTCGCGCTAGACACGCGCAAATGCGCGCCTGATACAGCGCTCTGGCTTCGAAACGAATGCCGGCGATCCGCTCGGCATACGCCGTGTCGCGCAACGTTGCCCGGCGGCCCGGGCTGCGCGTTCGGTTACTCGTTACTCAGGCTGGCACATCGGGGACCAGACGTTTCTCGAGCACCGAGATCTGGTCTTTGAGCAGGAGCTTTTGTTTCTTCAGGCGCCGCAGCTCGAGCTCGTCTTGTACGGGGCTGTCGGCGAGGTGGGAGATCATCTTGTCGAGACTGCGATGTACGGAGTGCAATTCGGCGAGTTTGGCGCGCGTAGCTTCCAAATCCTCTTCGATCAGCATGCTGCCTCCTCTCGAAAGATGTTGCGCGCTTATGGTAGAAGATGCTCGCCAAAACTTCAATCGCGGGAATTCGTTCGCTTGTCGTCCCGCATCGCGCGAGCCGGCGAATCGACATCAACTTTCGGGGACAGCGGGCTGATTCGAATCGAATCGGCCGCGAGTGCGCAACAAAGGAGACGGTGCCCGGCGGCCGATTGCAGGATGGCTGTACGGTGATGTACGAGCACGGTGATGCATGAGCTCGGTGATGCATGAGCTCGCAGGAACGGACCCGCGAGGTGGGACCCGCGCGGTGCTGCCGCCTTCAGACCAGCGTGGCCTCGGCGTAGACGTTGCCGAGATCGAATGCCGAGGGCAGCGCCGGGTCGTAGCAAGGCGCCGCCAGAGGCAAGACACGGATGCGCGCCGACGGCCGCACAAGGCTCGAATTGTCCGCCGATACTGTCGTCGCCATGCCACCCGCGGCAATCAACAGCGGTCGCGCCTGCGCCTGCGATTGGCGGCGGCGATTCAGGTAGTCCTCGATGTAGATCAACATTGACCGTTACCTTGCGAAGCCACGTCTCGAGCTTCTCAAGGCAACTTCCACACCATCCCTGTCGGGGCGTCGTAGAGATCCGTTAAGTTACTGATTGTGCATCCTAAACAAGAAGCCGGCGGAATAGGATCGGTGGCCGTCGGACTGCGCTCACGTCGACATTCCGTCGCATTGTGACCAGGCAGCCGTCAACCCGGTGCCCCGGGCGACAGCCGGCGTCAGGACTGGCGCCCTGGAAATTCAGGCTAGCGATTGCTGCATCGCTTCGAGCAGCATGCTCGGCTCGTGCGCGCCCGAAACGGCAACCCGTCGATTGAAGATGAAGAATGGAACGCCGCCGATTCCCGCCTGCCGTGCTTCGAGATCGGCAGACAGCACCGCTTGCCTGTCCTCGTCGGAGGCGAGATAAGCGGCCACCGTAGCGGGCTCGAATCCCGCGCGCGCGCCGAGCGCAGCCAGCTGGGACAAGTCCGTCAACACGGCGCCTTCCTGGAAGTAACCACGGAACAGGCTCTCGGCCATTGCGTCTTCCCGCTCGTGTCGGGCGGCATGGTGCATGAGGCGATGCGCGTTGACGGTGTTGGGCTGCACCGTGATCGCGTCGAAGGCGAAGTCGATGCCGACCTCCGTGCCCACCGCGGCGACGCGGGCGTAATTGCGAGCGCCGCCGGGACCGAACTTGCGCTCGATGTAGGTCTTGCGCGCTATCCCCTCCGGTGGCAGATCCGGATTGAGCTGGAATGGCAGCCAGCGCACGGCCGGCTCGAGTTCATCGGGCAACTTGCTGCGGAATAGCGCCAAGGCCGATTCCAGGCGGCGTTTGCCGATGAAACACCAGGGTCAAACCACGTCGGATACGATCTCGACGATGAGTCGGTTGTCCATGCGGCGCTCCTTCACAAGTGGGGTTGCAGCAACGAATCCCGGACTCAGGACACTGGAAGTGTATTCCCCGATTCCGGGGGCGTCGACTTCTGCTACCGTGTGCGCGTTCGGAGCATTGGAGAAAGAGATGAGAATCGCCGTCATGGGCAGCGGAGGCGTAGGCGGCTTCGTCGGCGGAAGGCTCGCCCATGCGGGGTGCGATGTGCGTTTCGTCGCGCGAGGCGAGCATCTGAAGGTGATGCGCGCGAACGGGCTGGTCATCGAGCGCGACGGTCAGGACGCCATCCGTATTCCGAACGTGCGGGCCGCGGAGGACCCGGCGCTATTGGGTCCGGTCGACCTGGTCATCATTGCGGTCAAGCTGCGCGACACCGAGGCAGCAGCGGCCGCCGTACGGCCATTGGTGACGCCTGCGACTGCGGTCCTGTCCTTGCAGAACGGCGTGACCAAAGACGACATTCTGCGGCGCGAGTTCGGGGCGCAGGCCGTAGTCGGCGGCGTCACCTATGTCGCGACCCGCATCGCCCGGCCCGGTGTCATCGGGCAAACCGGCGCCGTCCAGCGGGTCGTGATCGGCGAATACGACGGCCGTCCCTCGCCGCGCGTGCAGTCGCTGCACGCTTGGCTCACGCGTGCGGGCATCGACGCCGCGATCAGCGACGACATTCGTCGCACGCTGTGGGAGAAGTTCGTATTCCTGGTCGGCCTGTCCTCGACCACGGCGACCATGCGAGTGCGCCTCGGCGCCATCCTCGGCAATACCCAGACGCGGGCGTTTCTGCTGGATCTCATGCGCGAGGCTGTCGCCGTCGGCCGCGCGCTCGGTGTGGCGCTGCCGTCCGACTACGCCGAGCAGAGGCTTGCGTTCGCCGCTACCATGCCGCAGGACATGACCTCGTCGCTGCACCACGATCTCGATGCCGGCCGGCCGCTGGAGATCGAATGGCTCGCCGGTGCGGTCGCCACACTCGGGCGCGCGCACGCGATTCCCACGCCGCTATGCCGCGCGGTGTGGGACATCCTCGCATTGCATGCCGCTGGCCGCTGAACCGGACAAGGTGCGAGCCCGCCGTTTGCATGGCTAGCGATAAGCGTTCGCGTGTCCGCTCGGAAGCGATACGCTTTCCGGTAGAATGCGCGCCTCTTCGCGCGTCGCGCGGACACGTTGGTTATCGCACGCCAGATGAGAAACAGCCGTCGACTCGCCCGCGAATTCGCCGTACAAGGCCTGTACGAGTGGCTGCTCGCCGGCAACGATGTGCGCGCGATCGAGCATCGCCTGGCGGAAGTCAGGACTTTCGACAAGGCCGACCGCCCGCTGCTCGACTCGATTCTCAACGGCGTGATCCGCGAAGCGAGCGACCTCGATGCGCGGCTGGCGCCCTATCTGGATCGGCCGATCGCGGCACTGTCGCCGGTGGAGCATGCGGTGCTGCTGGTTGGCGCATATGAGCTGGTGCACCGCATCGAGACGCCCTACCGGGTCGTGATCAACGAGGCGGTCGAACTGGCCAAGGCCTATGGCGGAACGGATGGCCACAAGTACGTGAACGGCGTGCTCGACCGCCTTGCCGCCCAAGCCCGCGCGATCGAGGTCGAGGCCGATCCACGCGCATCGCGCTCGCGTCATTGACGGCAGCGCGGCTGCGAAAAAGGCGGCAGCGCAGCTGCGCGGGAGAATACGGGCGCGCAACTGCGCAAAAGACGGGAGCGCAACTGTGCGCGGGCGCCGGCCCGCTCCCCGCTAGACGGAGGGCCGCAGCGCCTGCGCGTACAATTGCGCATGCCTACCGAATTCGAGCTGATTCGGCGCTACTTCGCGCGGCCGGCGAAGCATGCGCTGCTCGGAGTCGGCGATGATGCGGCGCTGCTCGAGCCCTCGCCCGGCATGGCGCTCGCGGTATCGGCCGACATGCTGGTGGCCGGCACCCACTTCTTCTCTGACGCGGATCCGCGCGCCCTCGGTCACAAGGCATTGGCCGTCAATCTCTCCGACATGGCGGCCATGGGCGCCGCGCCGCGCTGGGCGCTGCTCTCGCTGGCGCTGCCGAGCGCCGATCGCGCCTGGCTGAAACGTTTCGCGGGTGGCTTCCTCGCCCTCGCGCGCGCCTTCGACGTCGATCTGGTCGGCGGCGATACGACCCGCGGGCCGCTCAACCTGAGCGTCACGATCGTCGGCGAGGTTCCGCCGCGCGCCTCGTTGCGCCGCGACGCCGCGCGGCCGGGCGACGATGTCTGGGTGTCGGGTTCGCTGGGCGAGGCCGCGCTCGGCGTCGCGCACGGCAAGGGCCGCGTGACGCTTTCGGCGGGCGAGCTGGCGCGCTGCATGCGCCGGCTGGAGCGGCCGACTCCGCGCATCGCTCTCGGTATCGCGCTGCGCGGCATCGCGCATGCCGCGATCGACATCTCCGACGGCCTTGCGGCCGACCTGGGCCACATCTGCGAGCGCTCGAAACTCGGCGCCGACGTTCATGTCGCGCAGGTGCCGCGTTCGCCCCTGCTTGCGCGCCTCGCCGACCGTGCGGCTGCGCATGAAGCGCTGCTCGCGGGCGGCGACGACTACGAGCTCTGCTTCACCGCGCCGGTTCGCCGCCGTCGCCACGTTCAAGCGCTGAGCAAGCGGCTCGGTTTGCCGCTGACGCGCATCGGAGCGATGCGGCGCGGGCGCGGCGTGCGGCTGCTGCGCGCCGACGGAGCCGTGGCGCGGATCGGGCAACGTGGATTCGACCACTTTGGCTAAGGCGCTCAGCGGGCCGTCGTGGCGCTTCGTCGCCTCGCACCCGGCGCACGTCATCGCGCTGCTCGGCGGTGTCGGACTGATCCGATTCGCGCCCGGCACGTTCGGCACCCTGGGTGCGCTGCCGTTGCACCTGTGGGCCGCCGCGCACCTGAATGCCTATGTTCACCTGGCCGCGATTGCGGCTCTATTCGCAATCGGCATCTGGGCGGCCGGCCGTACGTCGCGCGATCTGGGCGTGGCCGATCACGGCGGCATCGTCTGGGACGAAACCGTTGCTTTCCTCCTGGTGCTGTTTTTCACGCCGCCCGCTGCCGTGTGGCAGGCGGCTGCGTTCGCGCTGTTCCGAGTGTTCGATATCTTCAAGCCGCCGCCGATTCGACATTTCGATCGCACGCTGCATGGCGGCTTCGGCGTGATGTTCGATGATCTGCTCGCGGCCGGTTACAGTCTGCTCTGCCTGGCGGCAGCGAAGGCGTTGCTCGATTGAGGAGAAAAATGGACGAGGCTCTATATCGGCTGGCGGTTCGCGTCGGGCGCGAATTGAAGCGCAAGCACCTGATGGTCGCCAGCGCCGAGTCGTGCACCGGCGGTTGGATCGGACAGGCGATCACCATGGTGCCGGGAAGCTCCGAGTGGTTCGAGCGCGGCTTCATCACCTACACCTACATCTCCAAACGCGAAATGCTGGGCGTCAAGGGCGCATCGCTCGCCCGGCATGGCGCGGTGTCCGAGCAGGTCGTGCGCGAGATGGCTCTGGGCGCATTGCGGCACAGTCATGCCCAGGTTTCGGTGGCGGTGTCCGGTGTCGCCGGCCCCGGCGGCGGCACGCCGGACAAGCCCGTAGGCACGGTGTGTTTCGCCTGGGCGCGTGCGCCGGGCAGGGCGGTGGTTCAGACGCGTCGTTTTCGCGGCGACCGGGACGACGTGCGGCGCAAGACGGTGGCGCACGCGTTGCGCGGCGTCCTCGTGCAGATTGCGACGCCCGCACGCTAGACCGAGCGGTCTAGCGCGCCGAGTAGCGCTTAAGTAACGGGCTCGACCGGCGCGGCCGTGTGGGATAATGGCGCCATTCTGGGAGATCGACATGGACGACAACAAGGTCAAGGCACTGTCGGCGGCGCTGACGCAGATCGAAAAGCAGTTCGGCAAAGGCTCCATCATGCGCCTGGGCGAATCGAATCTGGCGCAGGATATCCAGGCCGTATCCACGGGATCGCTCGGACTGGATATCGCGCTCGGCATCGGCGGGTTACCGCGCGGACGCGTGGTGGAGATCTACGGGCCCGAATCCTCGGGCAAGACCACGCTCACGCTGTCGGTGATCGCGCAGATGCAGAAGCTCGGCGGCACGGCGGCGTTCATCGATGCCGAGCATGCGCTCGATCCGCAATACGCGCAGAAGCTCGGCGTCGACATCTCCGAGCTGCTGATCTCGCAGCCGGACAATGGCGAGCAGGCCCTCGAGATCGCCGACATGCTGGTGCGCTCCGGCTCGGTCGACGTGGTGGTGGTCGACTCGGTCGCGGCGCTGGTGCCCAAGGCCGAGATCGAGGGCGAGATGGGCGAGCCGCAGATGGGCCTGCAGGCGCGCCTCATGTCACAGGCGCTGCGCAAGCTGACCGCGAACATCAAGCGCTCCAACACACTGGTCATCTTCATCAACCAGATCCGCATGAAGATCGGCGTCATGTTCGGTAATCCCGAGACGACCACCGGCGGCAACGCGCTCAAGTTCTATGCCTCGGTGCGTATCGACATCCGCCGTATCGGCTCGATCAAGAAGGGCGACGAGGTGATCGGCTCCGAGACCCGCGCCAAGGTGGTCAAGAACAAGGTGGCGCCGCCGTTTCGTCAGGCCGAGTTCGACATCCTCTATGGCGAAGGCATTTCGCTCGAAGGCGAGATCATCGAGCTGGGCGTGAACCATCGCATCGTGGAGAAGTCCGGCGCCTGGTATTCGTACAAGTCCGACCGAATCGGCCAGGGCAAGGACAACGTGCGCGAATACCTGCGGGAGCATCCCGAGATCGCCGACGAGATCGAGGCCAGGATTCGCGAGGCGGTGGGCGTTCCCTCCGCCGCGGCGGTGGTTGCCGAAGAGGCCTGAGCAGGCAGACGCAGCAGCATACCGCCGGCGCTAGGCTCATGGCGGGGCGCCGCTCGCATCCGGGTCCGGCGAAGCTCCTCGATGCTCCGGCGCTCAAGCAGAAGGCCATCCGGTTGCTCGCCCGGCGCGATCGCTCGCGCGCCGAAATGGAACACCTGCTCGCCGGATATTGCGACGATGGCGGCACGCTCGCCGCGCTGTTGGACGAGCTGCAGGCGCGCGGCTGGCTATCGGAAGCGCGTCTCGCCGCCCAGTTGGTCCATTCGCGTCGCAGCCGCTCGAGCGCCGTGCGCATCCGCCAGGAGCTGGCGCGGCACGGTCTTAAGCCCGATGTGATCGCCGAATCGACCGCAGGACTGGAAGAAACCGATCTGACGGCTGCGCTTGCCCTGTGGCGGCGGCGTTTCGGCCAGCCGGCGGCCGATCGGGCCGAGCGCGAGCGACAGGTGCGATTTCTACTCAACCGCGGCTTCGGCCACGGCATCGCGCTCAAGGTGCTGCGCCTCGCGGCCGAACCGGACGACCCCGGC
The DNA here is from genome assembly GCA_050741055.1 of Burkholderiales bacterium. Classification (GTDB taxonomy): domain Bacteria; phylum Pseudomonadota; class Gammaproteobacteria; order Burkholderiales; family WYBJ01; genus WYBJ01. Next base: position 8,219 of record JBOIEI010000720.1, read on the forward strand.
AGCGGCGGCTGAAAGCACGCTTCACACCCCCGGTCGCATTGCGCCCTTGAAATTTTCAAGGGAAAATCAATGTTTTCCCATGCCTCTCGGGCGCCCGCGGCCGTCATGAAATCAAGCCAGATCCGCACCAAGTTCCTGCAGTATTTCGAAAGCAAGGGCCACACGATCGTAGCCTCCAGCCCGCTGGTGCCCGGCAACGATCCGACCCTGCTCTTCACCAATTCGGGCATGGTCCAGTTCAAGGACGTGTTTCTCGGTCAAGACCGGCGCGCGTACTCGCGAGCAACCACCTCGCAGCGCTGCGTGCGAGCCGGCGGCAAGCACAACGATCTCGAGAACGTCGGCTATACCGCGCGCCACCACACCTTCTTCGAGATGCTGGGCAATTTCAGCTTCGGCGATTACTTCAAGCGCGATGCGATCCAGTTCGCGTGGGAGCTGCTGACCGAGGTGTACGGTCTCGACCCGGCGCTGATGTGGACCACTGTCTACAAGGACGACGACGAAGCCTATGAGTTGTGGACCCGGATGATCGGTATCGCCCCCGAGCGCTGCATCCGCATCGGCGACAAGGCCGGCGGCGGCTCGGACAACTTCTGGCAGATGGCCGATACGGGCCCCTGCGGCCCGTGCACGGAAATCTTCTACGACCACGGGCCCGCGGTGGCCGGCGGTCCACCCGGCTCGCCCGATGCCGACGGCGATCGCTACATCGAGATCTGGAACCTGGTGTTCATGCAGTACAACCGGGACGAATCCGGCAAGCTGCACCCCCTGCCCAGGCCCTCGGTGGATACCGGCATGGGGCTGGAGCGCATCGCTGCTGTGCTCCAGGGTGTGCATTCGAACTACGAGATCGACCTGTTTCAGGACCTGATCCATGCAGCGGCGCGCGAGACCGGCAGCCGCGATCTTGCCGACAACTCGCTCAAGGCCATTGCCGACCACATTCGCGCCTGCAGCTTCCTGATCACCGACGGCGTCATCCCGGGCAACGAGGGCCGCGGCTATGTCCTGCGCCGCATCGTGCGCCGGGCCATCCGACATGGCTACAAGCTGGGGCAGACGCAGCCCTTCTTCCATCGCCTGGTGGACGATCTCGCCCGCGTCATGGGCGAGGCGTATCCGGAGCTGGTGCGGGCGAAAGAGCGTGTCGCCCAGATCCTGCTGCAGGAGGAGCAGCGCTTCGCCGAGACCCTCGATCACGGCATGAAAATCCTCGAGGGCGCGCTCACGCGCGAGGACAAGATGCTCGACGGCGAGATGGTGTTCCAGCTCTACGACACCTTCGGTTTTCCGGTCGACCTCACCGCGGATATCGCGCGCGAGCGCGGCGTGCGCGTGGACTACGCCGGTTTCGAGGCCGCGATGGAGCGCCAGCGCGAGCGGGCACGCGCCGCATCGCGCTTCAGCATGTCGGGCGGGGTGAGCTACAGCGGCCGCGTAACCGAGTTCCATGGCTACGACACACTCACGCTCGAGTCGAGCGTAGTGGCGCTGTATCGCGAAGGCACGCAATGCGAGGAGATCACAGCCGGCGATGCGGCGATCGTCGTGCTGGACCGCACGCCGTTCTACGCCGAGTCGGGCGGGCAGGTGGGCGATCGCGGCGAGCTGGCCGGGGTGAACGGCACGTTCGCGGTCGAGGACACACAGAAGATCCAGGCCGACGTCTTCGGTCACAAGGGACAGCTGCAGACCGGCCGCATGAAGGTCGGCGACAAGGTGATGTGCGCCGTGGATGCGCAGGCGCGTGCGCGGGCGGCCTGGAACCATTCGGCCACCCATCTCATGCACGCGGCATTGCGCAAGGTGCTGGGAGGGCACGTGCAGCAGAAGGGCTCGCTGGTCGATCCCGATCGGACCCGCTTCGACTTCGCGCACAACGAGCCGATGACTGCCGAGCAGATCACGCAGGTGGAAGACCTGGTGAATCGAGAAATCCGTCGCAATACCGACGTATGCGCGCGCGTAATGAAGTACGACGATGCGGTGAAGGCGGGTGCGATGGCGCTGTTTGGAGAGAAGTACGGCGATGAGGTGCGCGTCATCGGCATGGGCGATTTTTCTGCCGAGCTTTGCGGCGGCACCCACGTCAAGCGCACCGGTGATATCGGCTTTTTCAAGATCGTGTCCGAGACCGGCATTGCGGCCGGTGTGCGGCGCATCGAAGCGGTTACCGCCGATGGCGCGACGGCCTGGGTGCGGCAACAGGAGAAGCGCGTCGCAGACGCGGCGGCCACGCTCAAGACGAGCCCCCAGGAAGTGAACGCCAAGATCCAGCAGATGATCGAAACCGTGCGCAACCTGGAGAAGGAACTGGCGCGTCTCAAGTCGAAGATGACGGCCTCGCAAGGCGAGGAGCTCGCTTCGCAGGCCACCGAGGTGAAGGGTGCGAAGGTTTTGGCCGCCAGGCTCGACAGCGCGGACGCCAAGGGTTTGCGCGAGACGGTCGACAAGCTCAAGGCCAAGCTCGCCTCGGCGGTCATCGTGCTCGGCGCCTCCGAAGGCGACAAGGTGACGCTGATCGCCGGCGTGACGCCCGATCTCACGGGCAAGGTAAAGGCGGGCGATATCGTCGGCCACGTCGCGCAACAGGTCGGCGGCAAGGGCGGCGGTCGAGCGGACATGGCACAGGGCGGGGGAACAGCTCCGGATAAGCTGGCCGCTGCGCTGAGCTCGGTGCGCTCGTGGGTGGAAGAGCGGCTGTGACCGATGAGCGAACTTCGCCATGAAGTCGACATGGCCGAGCTGGACCGGCGCAGCCGCGGCCGCTTCCCGGGCATGGTGGGCCTCGAGATGGTCCGGCTGGACGAGCGCTGCGTCGTCATGCGCCTCGCGCTGCGCACCGAGCATCTCGCGCCGAACGGCTTTCTGCACGGAGCGGTGGTCGTCGCGCTGGCCGATACGGCGTGCGGTTACGGTACTGCGGCGCACTTGTCGCAAGGCGCGACCAGCTTCACCACCATCGAGCTGAAGACCAACTACCTCGGCACGGCGCGCGAAGGCGCGATCGTGTGCAAGGCGATGCCGGCGCACATGGGCCGCAGCACGCAGGTGTGGGACGCGGTGGTACAGAACGAGGGGAACGGCCAGCGCATCGCGCTCTTCCGCTGCACACAGCTGATCCTCTGGCCGAAGACCTGAACGGCATCGGGGCGGCCTGGTGCTGCTGTTGATGGCGGCCGAAGGCTCGCCCGCTCGAGGAGGTGCCGGTGGTACTTTGCAGCGCCTCGCCCGCATGTTCCACGCAATGGTGGCACGCCATGGCATCGGCAACGACGCCGAGGAGTATCATCGGCTGTGACGGAGCAGCGAGCGGCTCCGTCGTATTGTGCAATGCGCACAAACGCTTTGCGGCAGAAAGACAGGAGACAGGCGATGGCTTCGAACCGACCCACCATATCCGGCACGCGGCATGTCATTGCGGCCGGCCACTACCTCGCCACGCATGCCGGCTTCCAGATTCTGGAGGCAGGCGGCAACGCGGTCGATGCCGGCGTATGCGCGGGCATCTGCATCGGCGTGCTGCAGGGCGAGAAGGTCAGTTTCGCGGGCGTCGCGCCCACCATCATCTATCGTGCCGAGGACCGCAAGCTTGTTTCCATCGATGGTCTCGGCGTGTGGCCCAAGGCAATCACACCGGACTACTTTCAGAAGAACCACGGCGGCAAGATTCCGCCCGGGGTGCTGCGCTCGGTGGTGCCGGCGGCGCCGGATTCCTGGCTGACCGCCCTGGAGCACTACGGCACGATGACGTTCGGCGAAGTTGCCGCAGCTGCGATCCGGTTCGCGCGCGAGGGCTTTCCGATGTATCCGCTGATGAGCGAGTTCATCGCCGACCAGGTCGACAACTACCGGCGCTGGCCATCGAGCGCCGCGGTTTTCCTGCCCAACGGAAAGCCGCCCGTGATCGGCGAGCTGTTCGTACAGTCGGACCTCGCCCGTACTTTGCAGTACATGGTAGACGAGGAAAAAGCCAATGCCCGCAAGGGACGCGCGACCGGCATCCAGGCCGCGCGCGATGCCTTCTACAAGGGCGACATCGCGCAGAAGATCGTGCAGTTCCACGAGGAAAGCGGCGGCCTCCTGCGCCGCGACGACCTGGCCGAGTACCGCGTGCGCTTCGAGCCGACGGTCAGCTCCAACTTCCACGGCATCGACGTGCATGCTTGCGGCCCGTGGTGCCAGGGACCGACGCTGCCGATTGCGTTGAATCTCCTCAAGGGCTACGACCTGAAGGCGCTGGGGCACAACTCGCCCGACTACGTTCATGTCGTGACCGAAGCGCTCAAGCTGGCATTCGCGGATCGTCACAACTACATTGGCGATCCGCGCTTCGTGTCGGTGCCGATCGAGGGCCTGCTGTCCGACGCGTATGCCGAAGAGCGGCGCAACCAGATCCGAATGGACAAGGCGTGGCCGCAGATGCCGGCGGCGGGCGATCCGCCCGGATCGGAAGGTCTGCCGCGCGCGAAGCTGCCCACGCCCCAGGCCGACGACGTGCGCCCGGGCGATACCTCGTATCTGTGCGTCATCGACCGGCACGGCAACGCGTTCTCGTGCACGCCGAGCGATGGCTCGAACCAAACGCCGATCATTCCGGGGCTGGGCGTCATCGCCTCCGGTCGCGGCACCCAGTCGTGGTCCGATCCGAGCCATCCCTGCTCGGTGGCGCCGGGCAAGCGTCCACGCTTGACGCCCAACCCGGCGCTCGCGCTGAAGAACGGCCGCGTCCTGATGCCGTTCGGCACGCCGGGCGGGGATGTGCAAATCCAATCGATGGTCCAGGTGTTCCTGAACGTGCACGTGTTCGGCATGGACGTCCAGTCTGCCATCGAGGCGCCGCGCTTCGCGAGCTACAGCTTCCCGGGCTCGTTCGAGCCGCACCCGTACTTCCCGGGCCTGCTCATGATGGAGGGCCGCATCGCCGCCGCCACGGGCGAAGCATTGAAGGCCCGCGGCCATCGCGTCGAATGGTGGGACGAGTGGACGTGGCTCGCCGGCGCGCCGTGCGCCATCGTGGTCGATCAAGAGCACGGTATCCTGCACGGCGGCGCCGATCCGCGCCGGCCGGCCTACGTGCTCGGCTGGTGAGCGGCGCATGACGATCAGCCGGTTGCATGCTGCTTTTCTATTGTCGCGCGGGTTTCGAGGCGGATTGCGCTGCCGAGCTGTCCGCGGCTGCGGTTGCCGCAGGCGCTCATGGCCGCTGGGAACACAAGGCGGGTGACGCGCATGTCCTTTGGCACCCCGCAGCGGGCGGCGGCAGGAAGCGCGAGTGGACGCCCGACTTCGCCGAGCTCGTATTCATCCGGCAGTTGCTGACACACGCTCGCCTGCTGGATGTGCCGGTGCCGGCCGAGCGGCTCGCCGTGATCGTCGCCGCGGCGAAGCAACTGGGGCGACGCTTTTCCACCGTGTGGCTGGAAGCGCCGGATGCCGACGGGCCGAGGCAGTTGCTGGCCGGTGCTCGGGGTTTGGCAGCGCCGCTGCAGGAGGGATTGCGCGAGGCCGGGGTGCTCGCGTCGCGCGGGCCGCGCCTGCACGTGAGCCTGCTCGATCGCCATCGCGTCGTGCTCGGCGCCTCCGATCCGGACAACAGCTCGCCCTGGCCGATGGGCATTCCAAGGCTGCGTTTTCCCGCCGGGGCACCGAGCCGTTCGGGGCTCAAGCTGCTCGAGGCGCTGATGCTTTTCATCGGCGAGGACGAATTGCCGGGGCGCATGCGGGCAGGGCGTGTGGCGATCGATCTCGGCGCGGCACCCGGCGGCTGGAGCCAGGTACTCGCGTCGCGCGGAGTGCGCGTGGTTGCCGTCGATAATGGGCCGATCGCCCCGCAAGTCATGGCGACGCAACTGGTCGAGCATCGGCGCGAGGACGCATTCCGCTTCCGTCCCGAGCTGCCGGTCGACTGGATGGTGTGCGACGTGGTTGCCGCCCCGGCGCGCATCGCCGCCTTGGTCGCGCAGTGGGTGGCCCGGCGCTGGTGCCGCGAAACGATCTTCAACCTCAAGCTGCCGACCAAGGATCGCTGGCGCGAAGTGCAGCGCTGCCACGGTGTCATCGAGAAGACACTTGCCGCGGCCGAGGGCGATCACGCCCTGCGTTTCAAGCACCTCTATCACGACAGGGACGAGATCACCGGCCACCTGCGGCGTCTATAGGATTCGGACCGCTTGCGGGGATAGGCCGGTCAGGCGCATGCAAGGAGCTGGCGCCTGACTGCCGGTGCTCCGAGCGATGAGAGATGAAGGCGTGCCGCTCGGTCGGGCGTGAGGTCGCCGCGGCGCCCGCAGGTCGTCAGCTGCGACGGAATTCCATTTTGGCGAGATCTACTTCGTCGACGAAGATCTGGTCCAGAATACGTGTCAGAGGCATGGGCGACGCGATCAGGAATCTGAAAACGGGATTGATGGGATCGCCTTCCTGGTGGCTGCGAACGACGAACCGGTTGTAGTAGCCATGTACCCGTCTGCGCCAATTTCTACTGACTTTCGTGTTCAGGAATTTCACGCTGGCCAGCTCGAAACCCTCTTCCTTGAACGCGTCCCGGTAGACATCCACCTGACGGCCGATCCAGTCTCCATCTCCACCCGGATGCCGGGCGCGCCCGATATCCTCCATGACGAATATCGTGCCTTCGGTCACTCTACAGAGTTCGTGCACCAAGCTCGCGAACATCTTTTCATCGGTATTGTGCTGAAGAACCGTAGCAGTGAAGCTGATATCGACCGAGGCATCGGGATAAGGCAACTGCGTTCCGTCGATCTTGGTGAGCTCGACGATATCGATGCCTCGCAGATTACGTTCGGCGATATTCACCATGTTCTGAGAAATATCGGCGCCCAGCAGCTTGCGGGGAGAATGATGCTTCGCGATATGCTTCAGATTGCCACCAGGACCGAACCCGACCTCGAGCACGCACTTGCCGTCGACAGGGATGGTGTCGAGAAAATTGTTCAGAAACCGGCGTCGCTTGTAGCGGTAGTAGGGGTCGTCATCTCCCGCCACGTAATTTTCGCCTCGATTCGCGATCTGCTCGGCCACCCGCGACCAATAAGGCTCCGGACGGTAATCGGACATGTGTTTGATCCCAGTTCAGTACGGTAGCACGGCGTCGGGCTTCACCTCGGCGATCACGCGTCGGAAATCGTCCTGGATGCGTTTCAATGCCGCCTGGTCGTTCGCTTCGAAACGCAGCACGATAACCGGGGTCGTGTTCGACGAGCGTGCAAGTCCGAAGCCATCGGCATATTCGACGCGCAGCCCATCGATGCGAATCACTTCGCGCGCATCGGTGAATTTCGCGCTCTTCTGCAGCTTGTCGATGAGTGCGTAGTTCTCGCCTTCGTTCAGCTTGATCTGCAGCTCCGGCGTACTGACCGCATCGGGCAACGCTTCCAGCACGGCGCTCGGGTCGGCTTCTCGGCTCACGATCTCCAGCAGGCGCGCGCCCGCGTACAGGCCGTCGTCGAAGCCGTACCAGCGCTCCTTGAAGAAGACGTGCCCGCTCATTTCGCCGGCGAGCGCCGCACCCGTTTCGCGCATCTTCGACTTCACGAACGAGTGGCCGGTCTTCCACAGCAGCGGCTTGCCGCCGTGGCGCTCGATCCAGGGCGCGAGGTTGCGCGTGGACTTGACGTCGTAGATCACCAGCGCCCCTGGATTGCGCGACAGCACGTCCTTGGCGAACAACATCAGCTGCCGGTCCGGATAGATGATCTTGCCGCTTTTCGTCACCACGCCGAGCCGGTCGCCGTCGCCGTCGAAGGCGAGCCCCAGCTCGGCGTCCGTAGTCTGCAGTGTCCGAATCAGATCCTGCAGATTCTTCGGCACCGACGGATCGGGATGGTGATTGGGGAAGGTCCCGTCGACTTCGCAGAAGAGCTCGATCACCTCGCAGCCCATCTTGCGGTAGAGACCGGGAGCGATGGCGCCGGCGACGCCGTTTCCGCAGTCCACGGCGATCTTCATCTTGCGCGCGGTCTTCACGTCCGAGACGATGCGCTCCACATACGTGTCGGCGATCGGCCGTTCGGTGTAATTGCCTTGGCCGGCAGCCAGATCGTCGCTTTCGATCCGGCGCCGCAATCCCTGAATGGCTTCACCGGCGAGCGTTTCACCGGCCAGCACCATTTTCAGCCCGTTGTAATCGGGCGGATTGTGGCTGCCGGTCACCGCGACACCGGATTGGGTGCCGAACTGATGGGCGGCGAAGTAAACCACCGGGGTTGGCACCTGGCCAATGTCGATCACATCGACGCCGCTTGCCTGTAGCCCACGCGCGAGCGCCTGACTCAGCGCCGGCCCCGACAGCCGGCCGTCGCGGCCGATGACCACCGAGCTGACGGAGCGTGCACGCGCTTCCGAACCGATCGCGCGCCCGATCGTTTCCACGCCCGCCGCAGTGAGCGTCTTGTCGACGATGCCGCGGATGTCGTAGGCCTTGAAGATCTCCGCCGCAATGTTGGTCATGTCCCGTGCCTTCTCGTAGGAGGAAAAATTATGCCACGCCCACATGCGCCACGCGGCTGTCGGGCAATTGAGCCTGGGCGAACGCGAGCACGCGTGCCGGCATCCAGTCGAGCGAGCCCGGAAAGGGGCCGCTGATGAATGCGCCGTGGCCGCCGTGCGCCGGTTGTTCCAGCGTAACCGCGGCCGACACGTCGGCCGCGCTCGGCAGCGCGTGCGCCGGCAAAAACGGATCGTCGCGGGCATTGAGAACGAGCGTCGGCACGGCGATATGTTTCAACCACGGCTTGCTGCTGGATCGGGTCCAGTAGTCGTCGGCGTCGATGAAGCCATGCAGGGGCGCGGTGACGTGATCGTCGAACATGCGCAGCGTGCGCGCGCGGCGCATGGCGGCATCGTTCAGAAGCCCGGGAAAGGTGCGCAGCTTCTGCCGGCTCTTGCGCTTGAGCGTGCGCAGGAAGTTCCATGTGTAGAGGCGGTTGAAGCCCCGTTCGAGCGCCGTACCTGCCGCGGTGAGATCGACCGGCGCCGATATCGCGCAAGCGGCGTCCAGCACTGAGCTGGCCGCGGGCCCGCGCTCGCCCAGCCACTTCAGCAGCGCGTTGCCGCCGAGCGATACTGCAATGCAAGCCAGCGGTCCGGGGTGTTCGGCGCGCATACGTCGCAGAATCCAGTCGATTTCGGCCGAGTCGCCGCTATGGTAGGCGCGCGGCAAGAGGTTCGGTTCGCCGCTGCAGCCGCGGAAATGGACCACCACTCCGCGCCAGCCGCGACAGTCGATGGCATGCATGAGCGTGCGTGCGTAGTGGCTGCCGGAACTGCCTTCCAGCCCATGAAACACGACGATCAAAGGTGATGGCGACAACGCGCAAGCACGCGCCGTGCCTCGATTGGCGCCAAGCCAGTCGAGATCGACGAAGTCGCCGTCGGGGGTGGACCAGCGGCTGCGCCGCCAGACGATGCGAGGGCAGCGCGCGATGCAGGACGCGTAGAGCGTTTGCAGATGCGCATTGCGCAGCCAGTTCGGCGGCTCGTAGGGCAGGTTGCCCGCGCCACATCGATCGGCCGCATCCCTAGCGCTCATGCCCACAGTGTACGGTCT
>JBOIEI010000721.1:0-1910 GCA_050741055.1 Burkholderiales bacterium
CCTGGCGCGCGAACGAGAGATCGGAGGCGTGGAACGCTTCGCGCACCGCCTCGCCGCCGTGGCCATAAACGACGCACAGCCGGCCCGGTGCAGGCTGCAATGCCCGAGCCGCATCCAGCACGTGCCCAAGCAGGGGCTTTCCGGCGATCCGATGCAGGACCTTGGGCAGGCGCGAATGCATGCGCTTGCCCATTCCGGCCGCTAGAACGACGATGTTGAGCGCTGCAGTCATGACATCTTCCGTGCTGGACCGACTCCAAATTATGGCACGCGCACCGAAGGCTCGGGCGTGCGGCCGCGCGCAGCCATATAGCGCGTCAGCGCCTGCTGCGAATTATCGTCCAGCGACAGACCCGCTTTAGTTCGCCGCCACAGGATATCGTCGGCGCTGCGCGCCCATTCCTGCGTCACGAGGTAATCGACTTCGCGCGCGTAGAGCGATTCGCCAAAATGCGCGCCGAGATCGGCCGGCGCGCGCGCATCGCCAAGCACCTGGCGCGCGCCCATGCCGTGGCGCGATGCCAAGGCTTCCAGCAGCACCCGCGGCAGCTCCGGATATTCGGGCGCGAGCGCCGTTGCCATTGCAGCCGGCCCTCCCTTGAAGTCACCGCCCGGCAGCGGGGTCTGCGCGGTCCATTCCGGACCCAACTGCGGGAACCAGGGCCGCAGCCGATGCAGGGCTTGCTCGGCAAGCCGCCGGTAGGTCGTAATCTTGCCGCCGTAGATCGAGAGCAGCGGAGCGCCCCGGTCGCGCTCGTCCACCACCAGTTTGTAGTCGCGCGTCACTTCGGACGGATTGGCCGTGCCGTCGTCGTACAAGGGGCGCACGCCGCTGAAGCTCCAGAGCACGTCCGACGAACCGATCGAGCGCCGGAAGTAGCGGTTCACGGCAGTGCACAGGTAGGCGATTTCCTCCGCGGAAATAATCGCGTCCTCGGGCTTTCCGCTATGGGGAATGTCGGTGGTGCCGATCAGCGAATACCGTCCGCGGTACGGCATCACCAGAACGACACGGCCATCGTCGTTTTGCAGGATGAAGGCGTGGTCGCCGTCGTAGAGCCGTTGCGTGACGATATGGCTGCCCTTGACGAGGCGGATGCGGTGCTTGGGCTCCGCACCCGATACCGCGGCCAGGACACTGCGAACCCACGGACCGGACGCGTTGACCAGGGCCCGGGTGCAATATTCGCCACGCCCGTTCGCTCCGGTGACCGCCACGCGCCAGCGGCCCGCATCGCGCGCCGCCGCGACCACCCGGGTGCGCGTGCAGATGGTCGCGCCGCGCCGCGCCGCATCCACGCAATTCAATACCACCAGGCGCGCATCATCGACCCAGCAGTCGGAGTAGGAGAAACCGCGCTCGATTCCGAATTTGAGGCCGGCACCCAAAGGCGAATTGGCGAACAGGAGCGCCTGAGATGACGGCAACAAGGTTCGACGGGCGAGATGATCGTACAGCCACAAACCGAGCCGCAACATCCAGCGCGGCCGCATGCCCGGCATCCAGGGCAGGACGAACGTCAGCGGCGTGACCAGGTGCGGCGCGATTCCGAGCAGCCGCTCGCGCTCGGCCAGTGCCTCGGACACCAGGCGGAATTCGTACTGCTCCAGATACCGCAGCCCGCCGTGGATCAGCTTGCTGCTCGCCGAGCTGGTTGCGGCGGCCAGATCGTCCTGCTCGCACAGCACCACCTTGAGCCCGCGGCCGGCCGCATCGCGCGCGATACCGGCGCCGTTGATGCCGCCGCCGATGATCAGCAGGTCGAAGAGGTCGGTTTGCGCCACGGCAGGAAAATCGCGGTCAAGGCATAGCAGGCAGCTGGAGCGGCATTGCGGTAGCGGCTCGCCCGTGCTCCGTGCGCCGCCACGCTCATGTCGCATGGTACCGATATTCGCACGGGCGAGGTGCG
>JBOIEI010000722.1:0-7980 GCA_050741055.1 Burkholderiales bacterium
TGCCGAGAATGCCGAACGAGGGCAGGAACGCCTCGGCCACCATGAAGCCGATGCCCAGCAGCATCAGTGCAAGGCCGGCATAGTCGATCGGCAGCAGGTGCAGCGCCAGCAGTCCCGTGAGCAGCGAGATGGCGCCTATGACGCCGGGAGCGACGAAGCCCGGACTGTAGAATTCGAACAGGATCCCGTACACGCCGATCAGCATGAGAATCATCGCGACCGTCGGATTGGTGATGATCGCGAGCAGCCGCGTGCGCCAGTCCGGCTTGAGCTCCACGACCGCGGCATCCTTGGTTTGCAGCTTGCGCTCGGTGCCGGCGACGCTCACGTTGCGCCCGTCGAGCTGCGCGATGAGCTCGGTGCGGTCCCGCGCCATCAGGTCCACGACGTCCTCGCGCACGGCCTCCTCCGCCGACAGGCTCACCGACTCGCGCACGGCGCGCTCGGCCCACTCGGCGTTGCGCCCGCGCATCTGCGCCAGGCCGCGCAAATAGGCGGCCGCGTCGTTCACCTGCTTCGCGCGCATCGATTCCTCGTTGCGCGGCACGGCCTTGCGCGAATCCTTCTTGTCCTTGTTGTCCTTGGTGTCCGATTGGTCTGCCTTGTCGTCGCCTTTGCGAGGCTCGTCGGGGGGCTGCGACGGGCGCGGCGTCATGCCGATCTCGACCGGGGTCGCGGCGCCCAGGTTGGTCCCCGGCGCCATGGCGGCGATATGGCTCGCGTACAGCATGTATACTCCGGCGCTGGCCGCGCGTGCGCCGCTCGGCGCCACATACATCGCCACCGGGATGGGCGAGGCGAGGATGTTCTTGATCATGTGGCGCATCGAGGTATCGAGGCCGCCGGGCGTGTCGATCTCGATCACGATCAGCGAAGCCTCGCGTTCGACGGCCGAGGCGAGCGAGCGCTCCAGGTAATCCGCGCTGGCCGGACCGATGGCGCCCTGGATCTCGAGCACCACGACCGGGCCGGCCGCATGCGCGGCACCGACCACGAAGGCAAGGAACAATCCCGCGAGCAGTCTCACCATGAGCATTCACCCCGCATCGGGTGCTATTGTGCGCCTGTTTGCCGTTCGCGAACCATGCGCTGCCGCAACCGCGGGAAGGCATTCGAAGGATCGAGCATGACGCGGATCTCGCCGCTGCCTTATTGCGCCGACCCCGGGCGGATATTCGAGTCGGTGGCGGACCTGCCGTGGGCTGTGCTGATCGACGGCGGCCGGCACGATCCGGGCCAATCCCGCTACGACATCATCGCGGCCGAGCCGTGGGCGACAATCGTGACCCGCGCCGGTGTGAGCGAAGTCCGGACGCATACGGGGAGGCGCATAGCGCCGGACGATCCGTTCGGGCTGCTGCGCGAGCTGCTGCAGCCCGCAGCCTCGGCCGCCTCGCCCGCGCCGTTCGCGGGCGGCGCGATCGGCTACTTCGGCTACGACCTCGGCCGGCGGCTGGAGCGTCTGCCTTGTCTCGCTGCGGACGACGAACAGCTGCCGGAACTTGCCGTCGGCCTCTATGACTGGGCCGTGGTGATCGATCATCTCGAGGCCAAGGCGTGGCTCGCCAGCGCGGGACATGTCCCGGAAACCGGGCAACAGTGGCCGGCGCTCGTGGAGCGCTTCAGCCGCCCGGTTGCCGAGCGCGTGCGCACGCCGTTTCGCACCCTGTCGTCGATCCGCTCGAACATGACGCGCAGCCAATACCGCGCCGCTTTCGAGCGCATCGCGCGCTATATCGACGCGGGTGACTGCTACCAGGTCAATCTCGCCCAGCGCTTCGAGGTGCGGGCGAGCGGCGATCCGTGGACCGCGTACCAGGCGTTGCGGGTGCTCAATCCGGCGCCGTATTCAGCCTATCTCAACCTGCCGTTCGCGCAGGTGCTGAGCGCGTCCCCCGAACGGTTTCTGCACGTGCGCGATGGACAGGTCGAAACGCGCCCCATCAAGGGCACGCGCCCGCGCTCCGGCGATCCGCGTCTGGATGCCGAGCGTGCGCAGGCGCTGCGCCACAGTGCCAAGGATCGCGCCGAAAACCTCATGATCGTCGATCTGCTGCGCAACGACCTTGCCAAGTCCTGCCGGCCGGGCTCGGTGCGCGTGCCGCGGCTGTTCGAAGTGGAAAGCTTCGCCAGCGTGCACCACCTGGTAAGCACGGTGACGGGCGAGCTCGCGCCCGGGCGCGATGCGCTCGACCTGCTGCGCGGCTGCTTCCCCGGCGGCTCCATTACCGGCGCGCCCAAGGTGCGTGCGATGCAGATCATCGAGGAGCTCGAACCGCACCGGCGCGGTGTGTATTGCGGTTCGATCGGCTATATCGGCTACGACGGCGCGATGGACTGCAATATCGCGATCCGCACGCTGGTCTGCCGGGCCGGCTACGCCCGCTTCTGGGCGGGCGGCGGCATCGTCGCCGACTCGGTGGGCGAAGAGGAGTACCAAGAGACGCTCGACAAGGCCGCGCCCTTTCTGCAACTCATGCAGCGTTGCGCTCAGTCCGACGCGTCTGGCTGAATAACAGCGTTGGCACATCGGCAATCCGACGCAGTCGTCACCCCCGTGAAAAACGGGGGTCCAGGCGAAGTCCAATCCTGCCCTGGATTCCCGCTTGCGCGGGAAGGACGTTGTTTAGAGCACTCCGCGTCGCTTCACATCCAGATAGCGATTCACCAGCGCGAGCGGCAGCTCCTGCGGTTCGGCATCGATGAGCATCGCGCCGGCGCGCTCCAGCCGATTGAACGACGCCTGGCGCGCCGAGAGATAGTCGGCCGTCGCGGCGTGGGTCAAGGCGCCGTCGAGGTCGCGCACGGGGGCGGACAGGGTGCTGCCGAGCACCGTCTCGCGCAGGCTCGCGAACAGCACCAGGTGGCGGCGGCGTAGCAAGCCCAGCGCGGGCATCAGCGTGTCGTCGTCCTCGTCGCGCAAATTGGACACAACCACCACCAACGCGCGCCGCTGCACCCGGCGCATGAGATCGAGCGCCGCGGCGTAATAGTCGGAGGTGTGCAGCGTCGGTTGCAGGTCGTAAAGCAGATTCAACATGAGCGTCGTGGTCGATCGCGCCTTGCGCGGGGCGATGAAGCGGCTCTCTCCGGCCATGGTGAGCACGCCGACCGCGTCGCCATGATGCAGGCCGACGTGCGCGAGCAGGAGCGCGGCGTTCAGGGCCGCGTCGAAGTGCGAGCTCTCGCCATCGACTGCGCCCATGCGCCGGCCGCAATCGAGCACGATGACAATGGCCTGGTCGCGCTCATCCTGGTATTCGCGCGAGATCAGCCGGTGCATGCGCGCGGCTGCCTTCCAGTCGATGCGGCGTAAACTGTCGCCGCGGCGGTATTCGCGCAGCTGCTGGAAATCCATGCCTTCGCCGCGCCGGCGCCGCTGCAAGATACCCATCTGCGACAGGCGGTGATCGGTTGCGAGCAGCGCATAGCCCGATAGCGCGCCGAAGTCCGGATACACCCGCACCGGTTGCGGTTTGCCGATACGCAGTTGCCGTTCCATCAGCCCGAGCCGGGTGCGCAGCCGCAGCGCGATCGGCTCGAACTGGAACGAGCCGCGGGTGGTCGGGCGGATCGCATACGCGCTTTGCACCCAGCCGCGCGCGGGCAGCAGCAGATGCAACGGAAGCGCGCGGGTCTGAAAACGCGCCGGGACGTGATCGCGGATCTCGGCGCGCAGCGCACGCTCGCACGCGCTCGTGAGCTTGAGCGTCACGTCGTGCCAGCGGCCGACGGCCAATGCGGCCGCGACCTGGCGTTCGGCGACGGGCCGCGGGCTACGTAGCAGCCGCACGCCGTCGGCCGCCATCGCGGCGACGAGCAATGCGCCGGCATAGATCCAGGGGTCCAGTGCGCCGATCAGCGCGGCTGCGATGCCGGCAAGAAGCCACACGATGCCAAGCTGCAACGCAAGTCGGGATGGCAGCAACACGCCGTTCGCCCCTTGCCCTTGACCGCAGCGGCCGGGGTTATCCGGCCGGAACGCCGAAGCGCTCGGCGCCGCCTTCGAGATACGCGATCTCTTCCGGGGTCGAACAGCGGCCGAGAATGGCGTTGCGATGTGGAAAGCGGCCGAAGCGCTCGATCAGCACGCGATGGCGATGCGCATAGTCCGTGAAGCCCGCGAACATCGTCTCCAGGCCTTGCGGTGCGCGCGCCTGCAGCGCTTCGAAACACGCCACCGCGCGCGCTTGCAGCTCCGAGCTCTCGGCGTGCTCGAACGGCAGGTACACGAAGCTCGCCATGAGCGGGTGAAGCTGCGCATCGAAGCCGCGGCCGACCGCCTCGGTCGCCGCGGCCGCTGCCAATGCATCGAACGCGAATGCATCGCGGGTTCCGCGGAAGAGATTGCGCGGAAACTGATCCAGCACGAGGATGCGGGCGAGCGCCGATTCAGGCGCACCCGCCCAGGAATCGAGCTCGCGCGCGCGGGCGCGCTCCGGCAGGCCGCCGAAACGGCGTGTCAACTCCGCATCGAAGGCGGGGTCGGCCTTGAACCAGACTTTCGAGCGCGCCTGCGCGGCTTCGATGCTCGCAGCCGCAGCGCCGAACCAGAAGCGCAAGACCTCGTCTGCCAGCTCTTTGCCGCCGCCGCTCATGGCTCGAACACGCGCCGGCCCGAACGCGGCGGAACGATCTGCACGTGGCACCAGCCGGGCGTCGCTTCCGGATGCTCGAGCCACAATCCGATCGCCTCCAGCACCTCGAGATTGCGCATGCACCAGGCATCCAGCCGGTCGTCGGGATCGGCCAGGTCGATCGCTTCGCAGGTCAGGTGCCGGCTGCGCGGCGAGGCATTGGCAACTTGCGCGTTCACGGCGCGCGGCCGCCAACCCGAATTCACGGCGCAGGCGACACAAGCGCACGCCAGCAACCTGTTGGCGCGCGCGACCATCACTTCGGCATTGCGCTTCAGGTGCTCGGTCAGCTCCGAGCCATGCTCGGCATCGCGGCCCATGAAGTACTCTGCCAGCGTGATCGGGCTCATCGCATCCGGGGCGTGCTTCGATCTTCCATCACATCCGAGGCGCTTCGATCTTCTCCAGCAGCGCGGCGAGCAGCGCGTCCGAGTCCTGGCCTTCGATCTGCAGCTCGGGCGTGGGGGTGACCCGATGGCGCAGCGCCGGCAGCGCCATCTGCTTCACGTCGTCCGGAGTGACGTAGTCGCGGCCGGCGATCAACGCCGCCGCGCGCGCTGCTCGCACGAGCGCAATGCCGCCGCGAGGTCCCGCGCCGGCGGCCACGCCGTGCCACGTTCGCGTGGCCCGCACGATGCGGATGGCGTAGTCGAGCACCTGGTCGTCGAGCCGGATGCCCGCAACGATGCGTTGCAGGGTGACCACCGCGGCAGGTTTGATCACGGTGTTCACCGCGCTCACGTTGAGCCGGTCACCGACCTGGCCTTGCGTGACACGCCGGACCATCTCGCTTTCCTCGGCCGGCGTCGGATATTCCATGCGAATCTTGAGCAGAAAACGGTCGAGCTCCGCCTCCGGCAGCGGATACGTGCCTTCCTGCTCGATCGGGTTCTGCGTGGCGAGCACCATGAACGGCAGCTCCAGCGCATGCGCCTCGCCCTCGATCGTGACCTGCGCTTCCTGCATCACTTCCAGCAGCGCCGCCTGGGTCTTCGCGGGTGCACGGTTGATCTCGTCGGCCAGCAGCAGGTGCGTGAAGACCGGACCGCGCCGGGCGACGAAGCGCTGCGCGGCCTGGTCGTAGAGCGTATGGCCGGTCACGTCCGAAGGCATCAGGTCGGGCGTGAACTGGATGCGGGCGGCACGCCCGTCGAAGGTGCGCGCGAGTGCCTGCACGAGGAGCGTCTTGCCGAGTCCCGGCACGCCTTCGATCAGCACGTGACCGGATGCAAGCAGCGCCGCGAGCACCTGCGTCACGACGCGCTGCTGGCCGATGACTGCCTTGGCCACCTCGGCTTCGAGCACACGCACGGCCTGGATCGCCTGCTGCACGGGGTCGGGTTTTGCGACGGTCGAGCTCATGTTCGTTTTCGTTGCGGGCGAAAGCGCGGGCGCGCGCCGCGCAACCCGGCATGGATACTAGCAAGTGTGGCCGCGATGTGCACGAGCTCGCGCGCATTGCGCGGTGCGGCCTGGAACGCGCCCGCCACCGTTTCCGCATCCGTGCCGAGCTGGGCCGATAACTCGACGTAGCGCTGCGATGGCGGCAGATGCGCGAGTCGCGGCGCGGCCAATGCGATGTGTCGCTCCAGCTGCTCGCGCGCCGCGCTCAGCAATTCCTGGCGTGCGCCGCGTGACCAACGAAAGCGCCCGGCGGCGCGCAAATGCTCCAACAGCTGACGGCGCGCGGGCTCGGGGCTGGGCGCAATGGGGCCGAAGCGAGGCGCGATCCGCCACAGCGCAAGTGCGAGCAGCATCGCGGCAGCAATCATGACCTGCGACCCGTGCTCGACGAGCCAGCTCCACAGCGGCGGGCCGCCCGCTCTCACCACGAGCAGTCGATCCGCGGGAGCAAGCGCGAGCACGCGGCGCAACAGCTCGGCATGGTCGTGGCTGCCGATGTGCCGATTGTCGAAGCGCTGCATGCCGGTCATGACGGTGACCCGGCCGCTGCCCCGGCGCAGGCTCACGATGCGCGGCCCCCGAGCATCGGCGATCGCGATATCGACATGGGCGCGGCCCGGGTCGATCACCTGATTGCCGACGGAGCCGAGTCGCAGCGGTGCTTCCGCGCCGGGGAATCGCGCGTCGAAGTGCCCTCGGTTCGGCTGGACCGTGCGCCTGCCCACTTCGAGCGCCTCCAGCAGCGGATCGCGTTGGCGCTCGGGTTCGGGCTCGACGATGAGATGGGCGCCGTTCTCGGCTGCGTGCAGCAACGCCTGAGCACGCGTAGGCGTGAGCCATGCGCGCCCGGCCGGCAGCAGGATGCTGGTGCGCACCGGCATCTCAACCATCCGCGCCGGTTGCTCTTCCAGGTTCGCTTTCCAGCCCAGACGTTCGGCGAATCGCATCGCAGCCAGATACGGGTTCGCACGCGATGCCGCCGAGGCACCGACCGGGACCTTGATCTCCACCTGTTCGTAGTGGGTCACGAACCACCACCAGCCGAGCGCTGCCAGCGCGGCAACTCCGAGGATGGCAAGCACGGGTCGCTTCACGACGGAGCCGCCGCGCTGAAGTGCTGAGGCCATTGCGCACACAGCTCGGCGACCTGGGCAGACTGCGGCGGACGATGGCCATAGGCGCATTGCGACCACGCTGCCACGAGGCGGGCGAAGTACGCGGATATTTCGTGCGGCCCGGTCGCCTGCACCCGACGCACGCAATCGGTCTCGGTGTCGCCGTGCTCGATACGCATCCGGTCGCGGTGGATCAGCGTGACCAGCGCGCCGCGATAGAGCAGGCTCAGCGCGAGCCGGGGATCGATCGCCGCGGCCTCGGCCGCGAGCTGCGCCAAGTTGGCGGGCAGCGCCTCGGGTCGCACGTCGAGTCCGAAGACCATCTCGGGCGGCGGCGCGCGCGAGGATTGCGCCGTGCGCGCATCCCGCTCGCGCAGCCGATCGAGCAGGAAGCGACGCACGACCACCAGGCCGTAGGCCAGGGCCGCATACGCAGCCAGGCGCAGCAGCTGCGCTGCGGCTCCGGTGAACGAATTGAGCCAGCCCGTAGAATCGAAGGCAGCCGATCGATCCGCTTGCTGCTCACCGCGGTCGCGCGGCCGCCATACCTTCTGCGTGCGGTATTGCTGGAACTCGGGCGCGGCCAGCACCTGCTTGATGATCTCGCGCGAGGATTGCGCGGCCTGCACTGGCTCTGGGGCAAGCAGCGCGCTCATGCAGGCGAGGACTGCGGCGAGGAGCGCGGCCGCGTGCGCGGTCCGCGGCTCGACCTGCAGGCGGCGAAACCGCAATTCCAGATCCCAGGCCTCGAGCGCGGTGCGGCGATTCAGATAGAGCGCGAACCCGCAAGCGACGTAAAGCGGTTCGACGGCGCAGTACGCAAT
>JBOIEI010000723.1:0-4822 GCA_050741055.1 Burkholderiales bacterium
TGCTGGAAGCGGCCTACGACGACCCGCAGGGCGTGACCGCGGCCTTCAATCTCAACGTGCTGGCACGCATCAATCGCGAGCTCGGCTGCGATTTCGACCTGCGGGCGTTTCGCCACCGGGCGTGGTATTCGGATGCGCTGGGCCGCATCGAGATGCATCTCGAAAGCTGCCGCAGCCAGCAAGTCCGGATCGGCACGACGCGGCTTGCGTTCGCGCGCGGCGAGACCATCCACACCGAGAGCTCGTACAAGTACTCGGTGCCCGAATTCCAGGCCTTGGCGGCACGTGCCGGTTTCGCGCCGGCTGCGTGCTGGGTGGACGAGCGTAATCTCTTCTCCATACACTACATGACGTGTTAACGAGGCTGCGCCCCATGGCTTACAGCTCGTTGCCTCATCCCCTTTCCCTTCACCGAAGGCAGATGGGATCGAAGTGCCGAGAGTCGTTTGTCATCAACCTTCCGAAATCGTGAAGGGGGCATACGCGGCGTTGCGCTAGCCGTACCGATATGGTCATGAACGAACACGACATCCCGGAGGCCCTGGACGAAGACGACGAGTCGGTCGTCGCGATCCCGAAGGGCGCCAAGAACTACATCACGCCGGCGGGTCACGCGCGGCTGCGTGCCGAACTGAAACAGCTGCTCGACGAAGAGCGCCCCGAGCTCGTACGCACGGTCGCGTGGGCCGCATCCAACGGCGATCGCTCGGAAAACGGCGACTACATCTACGGCAAGAAGCGGCTGCGGGAGATCGACCGGCGTATCCGCTTTCTCGGCAAACGCCTGGACCACGCCGAGGTGGTCGATCCACAGTTGCGCGAGGACTCCGACCAGGTGTTCTTCGGCGCCACCGTGACCTATGTCGACGGCCACGGCGACGAGCGCACGATCAGCATCGTCGGCATGGATGAAGTCGATCCGGCGCGCAACCGCGTGAGCTGGATCGCTCCGATTTCGCGGGCGCTGTTGAAGGCGCGAGCGGGCGAGGTGGTGAGCTTCCAGAGCCCGCGCGGCTGGGAAGAGATCGAAATCATCGACGTGCGCTACGAGGCACTCGGCGCGTGAGGCCTTTTCCTGCGTGGGACTTGGCCGGCGCGGCGAGCGCGCCGCGCGGCCGGTGGCGCTAGCCCGCTTGCGCGACCTCGGCCTGACCAAGGCCGAGCGCTCGCTGCTTCGCCGCCAGTCGAACCCGGCGAAACTGCAGTCGTTCGTCAACGCGATCCCGATCAACTTCGAGCCCGACGGCGACAGCTGCTGCACCGTGCGGCAGGTGCTTGCGCACCGGCGAGCGCATTGCATCGAGGCGGCCCTGGTGGCCGCGTGCGCGCTGTGGCTGAACGGCGAGCCGCCGCTGGTGCTCGATTTGCGCGCCGAGGGCGACTGGGATCACGTCGTGGCCCTGTTCCGGCGCGGCGGTCTGTGGGGCGCGATCGGCAAGAGCAATCACCTGGCGTTGCGCGGGCGAGATCCCATCTACCGCAACCTGCGCGAGCTCGCGCTGTCGTATTTTCACGAGTACCACAACGAGGAAGGCGAACGGTCCTTGCGCGAGTATTCGCGCCCGTTCGATCTGCGCTTGCTCGATCCCGGCGAATGGGTGACCGGCGATGCGGGCGCGTGGGAGGCCGAGCGCCGCATCGACCTTTCGCCGCACTATCGGCTGTATCCGCGCTCGCAGCAGCGCTACATCACGCCGATCGATGCGATGCAATGGCGGGCGAACGATCTGGTGGAGTATCGGCTCCCGCGCACGCGGCGCAAGCCAAAGTCCGGTCAATAGGACTTCGGCAGGCCGAGCACGCGCTCGGCGACATAGCACAGGATCAGCTCGCGGCTCACCGGTGCAATGCGCGGGATCAGCGCCTCGCGCAAATAGCGCTCGACGTGGAATTCCCTGGCGTATCCCATGCCACCGTGGGTCATGACGGCGGTCTCGCACGCCGCGTAACCGGCTTCGGCGGCCAGATACTTGGCCGCGTTCGCTTCGGCCGCGCACGGTTTGCCCTGGTCATACAGCGCCGCCGCCTTGAGCACCATGAGGTTCGCCGCTTCGAGCTGCATCCAGCGCTCGGCGAGCGGATGCTGGATCGCCTGGTTCTGTCCGATGGGCCGGTCGAACACGACGCGCTCCCGCGCGTAACGTGCAGCCCGGGCGAGCGCGGCGCGCCCCAGGCCGACCGCCTCGGCGGCGATCAGGATCCGCTCCGGGTTGAAGCCGTGCAGCATGTACTCGAAGCCTCGGCCTTCCTCGCCGATGCGGTCCTCCTCGGGCACCGGCAGCGCGTCGATGAAGAGCTGATTCGAATCCACCGCCTTGCGGCCCATCTTGTCGATCTCGCGCGCTTCGACGTGGCGCCGGTCGAGGTCGGTATAGAACAGGCTCAAGCCCTCGGTGGGACGCCCGACCCGGTCCGCGGGCGTGGTGCGGGCGAGGATCAGCATCTTGGTCGCGACCTGCGCGGTCGAGGTCCAGATCTTCTGCCCCGACAGCAGGTAGCCGCCGGCGCGGCGCTCTGCGCGCGTCTGCAGCGCAGCCGTATTGAGGCCGGTGTTGGGCTCGGTGACCGCGAAGCACGCCTTCACCTCGCCCCGGACCATCGGCGGCAGCCAGCGCGCCTTCTGCTCGTGGCTTCCGAACACGACCACCGGGTTGAGGCCGAAGATGTTCAGGTGTACCGCCGATGCACCCGACATGCCGGCGCCGGATTCGGCCACCGCCTGCATTGCGATCGCGGCCTCCAGGATGCCAAGGCCCGAGCCGCCGAATTCCTCCGGCATCGCGATGCCGAGCCAGCCGCCGCGCGCGAACGCGTCGAAGAATTCGCCGGGAAAGCCGCCGTTGCGATCGCGCGCGAGCCAATAGTCGTCGCCGAGCGGTCCCGCCGGGTCGAGCAGGTCGAGGATCGCATCGCGCATCGCCTGCTGTTCGGGCGTGAGCTCGAAGTTCATGGGTTCGATTTTCCCTCGCCCTCGACGACCGTAACGCCATCGCGCGCCATCTGTGCGATAGCGGTCTCCGAGTAACCGAGCTCGCGCAGCACCTGCGCGCTATGTTCGCCGAAACGTGGTGCATGCTCGAGCGCTTCGGGCTGCGAGGCGGAGAACCGGGTCGGCACGGCCATCGTCGTCATCGCGCCTTCGCTCGGATGCTCCACCCGGCGGAAGAATTGCGTGTGCGCGAGATGCGGATCGTCGATCAGACCGTCGAGCGAATTCATCCGCATCCACGGCACATCGATCTCGGAGAGCAATCGTTCCCACGCGGTCGTGCTGCGCAGCTTCATCTGGTCGGCGACGAAGCGGCAGATCTCGTCGATGTGCCGTGCCCGCGCGGCAAGGGTGGCGAAACGCGGGTCGGTCGTGAGCTCGGAGCGCTCGATGGCGGCGAGGAATCGCTGCCATTGCCGGTCGTTGTAGATGAGCACGCAGATGTGTCCGTCGAGCGTCGCGTAAGGCGCCCGAAAGCGGGCCAGAACGCGTGCATAGCCGGCCTCGCCCATGGGAGGAACGAACGTACGCCCCGCCAGGTGATCGCCCAGAATGAACTGCGCCATCGTCTCGAACATCGGCACTTCGACCGCCTGGCCTTCTCCCGTTCGTTCGCGGTGGAAGAGCGCCGCCAGCACGGCGTTGGCGGTCGCCTGCCCGACGATGCGATCGCACATCGTCGCGGGCACGTAGCGGGGCGCATCGCTTCCGCTTTGCA
Organism: Burkholderiales bacterium; assembly: GCA_050741055.1. Lineage (GTDB taxonomy): Bacteria > Pseudomonadota > Gammaproteobacteria > Burkholderiales > WYBJ01 > WYBJ01. The sequence goes on from JBOIEI010000723.1 coordinate 3,708, forward strand.
TCATGAGCCACGGCAGGCCGACCGCGCCCTGGATGAGGTCGTCGTACGCGGGGCGGGCAGCGTAGGGCCCGGACTGGTCGAAGCCGAATGCGCCGACGTACACGATCCGAGGATTGACCGCCTTCAACTCGGCATACGACAAGTGCAGCCGCGCCATCGCCCGAGGGCGCGTGTTGTAGACGAGCACGTCGGCGACGGCGGCGAGCGCGAGCAGCGCCTCGCGGCCGGCGGTTTTTTTCAAATCGAGCACGAGCGAGCGCTTGTTGCGGTTCATGTGCAGGAACATCGCGCCCATGCCGGCATGGCGCATCGGGGCGAGATGGCGCGTGTTGTCGCCTTCGGGCGGCTCGACCTTGATGACTGCGGCGCCCAGATCGGCCAGCAGCTGCGTGGCGAACGGCCCCATCACCACCGTGGTGAGATCCACGATCCGGACGCCGGCAAGCGGACCGCTCATTCAGGCATGCGCGCGCGCCGCATAACCCATGGCGCGAGAGATCTGCTCGGCGGTTTCGCGCACCCGGCCCGACCAGGCGGGGTCGAGCCGGTCCGACGGCGCCGATACCGACAGCCCGGCGACCAGGCGTCCGTCGTCGTCGCGAATGCCCGCGCCGATGCACGACACGCCTTTCTCTGCTTCTTCCCGGTCGATGGCGAAACCCTGCACGCGTACTTGCGCCAGCTCGCCGTCGAGCAGCATCGGGTCGGCCAGTGTGAAGTCGGTGAGGCGCGTGAGGCCGGCCCGCTGCGCGTAGGTCTGTGCGGCGTCGGAGCCGTCCTCGGCCAGGAACACCTTGCCGACCGCGGTAACGTGCAGAGGCGCGCGCGTGCCGACGATTTGCACCACGCGCATCATCGGGCTCATCGAGCTCACGCGTTCGACATAGACCACTTCGTCGCCCTGGCGCACGCTCAGATTCACGGTCTCCTTCAGCTCGTCGTGCAGCCGCTGCATGTGCGGCAGCGCCTCCTGGCGCACGTTGAGCCGCAGCCGCACGAGGTTGCCCAGCTCCAGCAGCCTGATGCCGAGCCGGTAGGTTCCCGGCTCGATCCGATCCACCAGGCGGTTGTCCACCATCACCGCCAGAATGCGGTGCGCCGTCGAGGGGTGCAGC
>JBOIEI010000724.1:0-3910 GCA_050741055.1 Burkholderiales bacterium
GGACCGACCAGCGCGCTCAGTTGTTCGCGTAATTCGTCGGAAGCGGCCTTGGCATCGGCGACCCATCCGACGATCCAGAGCACAATGACGAGAATGGGCGCGAGCGAGAACGCGGTGTAGTAAGCAAGCGCTGCGGCCTTGCGGCTGCAATGATCCTTGCTCCACGTGGCAGCCACCGTCTTGACCAGTTCCAGGCGGCGTCGAAGCTGAGTATTCAAGTGGTATCCGCCGAACAGACAACTGCCCCGGCAGCCGTGCCGGGGCAGTTCAAAGCAACTGGCGCGCTACAGCCGCGTGCGGCCTCGCAGGAAGAAAACGAGAGCCAGCACCAAGCCGACCACGAACAGAATCCAGGCGATGCTGGATGCGGTGCCGGCGATGCCGCTGAACCCCAGCAAGCCGGCGATGATGGCGACAACGAGAAAGATCAGCGCGTAGTACAGCATGAGGGGTCTCCTTTTGGACTCAAGCGCGTCCTTCGGATCGCAACTGCTGTGCCTTGTCCTGCTGCGCCGGATGCATCCCATCGTAATGCGGGTCGATGGCCACCCTGCGCAGCCACCGTTGCACGATATAGGTCGCGGCTGCCAGCAGCGCGGCCACGCCTGCCACGAACCACCAATTGATGCGCGCAGGATCGTGCAGCGCGGATTCGATGGCGTCGCCGAGCACCGTTGCCATCAGCGTCCCCGGCAGCATGCCGAGAAACGTGCCCACGGACAGCTGCCAAAGCTTCATGTGGATCGCACCTGCGACCATGCTTTCGACGAGGAAGGGCGCGATCGGCACCAGCCGCACGGCCGTGATGGCTATGACGCCGCGCCGCTGCAACACCTGAGTCAAGCGATTGAGGCGCGGCCCCGCAAGCCGTCGCACCGCCTGGCGTCCGAATGCGCGCCCCGCGTAATAGCCCACGGCCGAGGCCAGCACCACGCCGGTCATGGCGAAGACGAAGCCCTCCCAGGCGCCGAACGATACGACCGCGGCGAGGGTGATGATCGGTCTGGGAAACATCACGACGCTCGCGGGCGTATATGCAGCCACGATCAGCAGCGGCGCCCACCAGTGGGCGGCGAACGATTCGAACCATGCGATGACGCTTTCGGGCGTGAAGACGTGCGCAAGCGGGGAAAAGCGCCAGGCGGCGGTCAGCAGGCCGACGATTGCTGCACCGATCAGAAGCTTGCCCCAGGGAAAGCGAACCGGCTCATCGAGCGCGCTGTCGAGCTCCGGTGCGAGTTGCGCCGCCAGCGTTTCCAGCGAAACGGGCTTCTCCATGTCGGCTAGCGATGCGGCGCCGACCGCTGCGTCCGAGGGCAGCTCGGCCTCGAGCCGCGCCAGCGTTCGGTCCGCGCTTCCCAGCTGCTCGATCGCAGCGCGCATGCTCCCCGCCGCATCGATCGTCTTTTGCACGCCCTCGGGATCGGCTCCGAGATGCTCGGCGAGCAGCCGGTTGCGAAAATGCCGGATACCTGCCCGCACGCGCGGCTCGCCGTCGGCTTGTATGACGATGTCGCACTCGGTATCCACGCCCATGGAGCGATTGCTGAGATTGGCCGATCCGACCCGCAGCCACTCGTCGTCGACCACCATGAGCTTGGAATGCGCATCGATGCAGGTTCCCGGGGCAAGACCGCCAACGTGCGGGTAGCAGGCATAAAAACGCTGGTGCGCGTCGGCTTTTCGCAGCGCCTCGACGTGGCGCGAGCGCAGCAACTGCATGGTCACTTCCTCCAGCCAGCCGTGGCTGAGAAGCCGGGTCACCAGCACGATCTCGGGTCCATCGGGCTCGGCCAGCCGCGCAGCCAGTGCGTCGGCGATCTTCTGCGAGGTGAAGTACTGGTTCTCGATGTAGATGGAGCGGCGCGCACGCGCAATCATGTCGAGATAGAGACGCTCGACATGGTGCACGGGTCGCGCGCCGTTGATGGGCGGTGCCGTGCAGGCGAGGCCGAAGTGCACGTCGGTCATGTCCGGCACGATCGCGTCCGGCCACGGGTCGGGCGATGCTGCGACCGGCTGCAGCCGCTCATGCGTTGCCGCACGCCAGCGTGCGCGCACGGTCTGGGCGAGCGCCGCTGCCGCCTCGCCGTCGACGCAGGCCATGACGTCGTGCATCGGCGGATAAGGCTTGCCGTCGAACGTGCGCCCGGGATCATTCGGCCGATGCGCTTGCGTGTCCCAACGCTTGCTGGTCAGATCGAGCCCGCCGACGAAGGCGACGCGATCGTCGATCACGACGATCTTCTGATGATGCGATCCGGCCAACGGGTGCGTGTCGTCGAAGCGAAAGTGCACGCGCCGATGCGGCTTCCAGTTCAGCCCGTACAGCGGCGAAAGCTCGCGATCGACGCCGAAGATGACCGGATAGTCCCACTCCAGAATGCGAATGTGCAGCGTGCGGCGGGCGCGGGCCAGCTCGTTCAGGAACTCGCCCAGAAAGATGCTCGGACGCGATTGCGCGTCGACATCGAGGGCGGTGCGACTGTCGAAATCCCAGCCCACGATCAGGATCGAGCGCCGCGCCTTGCGCGCCGCCTGCATGAACGCGCGGTAATACGCAGCGCCGTCGATGAGAAACGCTATCCGATCGGCATGTCCGGCGGCGCAGCAATTGACGTCGAGATCGAACAGACCCGTCGCGGCCTGCGGATCCCTGCCGTGGGGGCGCTGCGGCGCGCGCCGTCCGGCGCCGGCGCGGGACGCCAAGCGCCACCAGCCGCGAGCGCGATTCGATACTCGTTGTGCGGCTCGTTGAGGGGAAGGCGGCGGATTTTGCATGACCATTGCGAAAGCTTTATCGGATCAGGAGCGAGACAGCACGACCGCGAGCGGCCTCAACTTGGGCAGACGCTCGGCGCAGATGCGAACGGCGACCAGCAACGGGACTGCGATCAGAATCCCGCCGATGCCCCACATCCACGCCCAGATTAGCACCCAAAGGAAAATGACGACGGGATTGAGCCGCAGACTGCGGCCCAGCAGGAAGGGCAGGATGAGCTGATCCTCGATGAAGTTGAGCAGCAGGAACGCGGCGGGCGGGGCGAGCGTTCCCCACGGCGTATCGTAGGTCAGCAACCCCACCGCCGCCAACATGACCGTGGCGATCAGCGGCCCGATATAGGGCAGGAAGTTCAGCAGCGCCACTGCGACGCCCCAGACGATCGGGGTCGGCATGCCGAGCATCCACATGGCGAGCCCGGTCGCGATGCCGAGCCCGATGTTGACCAGTGTGATGGTCGCGAAATAGCGGCCGATCTCGCTCTGGATCGTGCGCGCGATTTGAAGCATGCGTAACTTGTCTTCCCGATCGGGGGTGATGGTGACGATCTTTCGCATCAGGACGTCGCCGCAAGCGAGCAGAAAGTAAGCGAGCATCACCGTGCTGAGCACCAGGATCAGCGTGTTGACGGTGAAGCTCAGCGCCGAACTGAAACCTGCGCGCTCGACCAGCACTTCGCGCGGCTTCGGCTTCGAGTTGTCGGCCGCGATCGCGTTTACCTTTTCGGTCGCTTCCCGCACGGCCTCGACCGGGACCATCAAGGCGGAAATCCGGTTCTCGAGCCGGCGCAGGTGGTTGGGCGCCGTTTCGATCCAACGCTGCACGGGGCCTGCGACATTGATCGCAAGCCCGCCGAGCAGGACGAGCACGAGCAGCATCACGATTCCGGCGCTCGCTGGTTGCGGCAGATGCAACCGATTCAATGCGCTAACCGCCGGAGAAAGCAGCAACGCGAGCGTGCCTGCCACCATGATCGGCAAAAGCAGCGAAGCAGTCAGATAGAGAATGCAGGCGATCGCGATCAGCACCAGGACCCATAGCGCGTAACGCACGGAGGAGGTGACGTCGAATGCAGAAGCGAGCAGCGAGCCCAGCCGGGGCGAGGACGCGCCTTGCGTCGGGGAGGGC
>JBOIEI010000725.1:0-2098 GCA_050741055.1 Burkholderiales bacterium
CAACCAGTCCGAGCGCAAAGTCGGCCGGCGCCTGGATGGCGCTGGTCCACACCGGGTGATAGAGCGCTGCCAGCAGCAGCCCGACAACCGCGGCGTTGACACCCGCAAGCGCCGAGCGCACCGGAGCCAGGCGCCGCAGACGGTTCCAATACGGCACCACGCCCACCATCAACAGGAACCCCGGCAGGAAGATGGCCACGATGCAGAGCACCGCCCCAGACCAGCCGTTGGGTTCGGACGTCATGATCGTTCCGAGGTAAGCGGCAAACGTGAAGAGCGGCCCGGGAACCGCTTGCGCGGCACCGTAGCCGGCCAGGAAGCGATCGTTCGTAACCCACCCGTGTGGCACGACTTCGGATTGCAGCAGAGGCAATACCACGTGCCCGCCACCGAACACGAGCGAACCGGAACGATAGAAGCTATCGAATACGGCTAGGGCCTGGCCCGGATAGAGTCCCGCCGCGACCGGCAAGCCGATCAGCAGCGCGAAGAACAGCGCCAGGCACACGGCGCCAGCCGCTTTGCCGAACGGCATGTCGAGCTCGGCATATGCGTTATCGCTTTTTCCTGCCAGGAACAACCAACCGGCCAGTGCACCGATTGCAATCGCGGCGACTTGCCCCATCGAAGTGGGCCAGGTGGTTACGAGCACCGAGGCGAAGACGGCGACGGTGAATCGATGCGCGTCCGGACAGAGATTCTTCGCCATGCCCCATACCGCTTGGGCAACCACCGCAACGGCGACGATCGCAAGACCTTGCAGCCAGCCCGCATTCAGATCGCCGGCAAAAGCATCCACGCCGTACGCGAACAGGATCAGCGCCAGCGCCGAAGGCAGCGTGAATCCCACCCATGCGGCAAGGGCGCCGGGCAGCCCGGCACGCGCCAGGCCGATGGCGATTCCGACTTTGCTGCTGGCCGGACCCGGCGTGAATTGCGAAAGCGCGACCAGATCGGCATAGGCCGCCTCGTCGAGCCACTTGCGGCGGGCAACGAACGCCTCGCGAAAATAGCCGATATGCGCGACCGGCCCGCCGAAGGAGGTCAGGCCGAGCACAAGGAACGCCTTGAATACCTCGGCCACTGAACCGGGACTTGGGCTGCCGCGCAACGGCGTCGACTGTTGCATCGCTCCTCCCCATGAATGACGCGCTTCGGGCGGCGAACCGCGCCCCGCTCGCCATTTTTCCTGAAAATCCAATCCAGCGGCGCATCATTGACGTTTGGTGTTTGTAACAGACGAATCGCGCAGCAAGGCGTGCGGCGATGGCCGATGGACGTGCGGCATTGAAGAGAAGGTCAGCTCGATGAGCGATGAAATTATTCTGCGCGAAAAGGCGCGTGCGCTGATACGAACCGGGAAACTGCCCTCCCGCCGCCCCGATCGTGTTTGGGGCGGAGCAGGCTTCGCCGGCTGCCCGTGCATGCTATGCGGTGTTGCGATCAAGCACGATGAAATGGCGGTCGAATTGGAGTTTACACGTGACGCCGAGGACGCGATCAACGCCCATCTTCATGTCGGTTGCTTCCTCGCCGTGGAGCTGGAATTTGTGAAAGCGGAAGCGGCCACGGCGGCCCCGCCCTCCGGCCACGCACCCCAGTCCGCCCTCCCTCGGGCTGGCGCGGGGAACCCGGTGGACGCGCAATTGCCGTAAACCCCGGCTTGCCAACCATGATTTCAGCATCCAAAATTTGCCGCCATGAGTGCGATGAAACATGTGCCCGAGGGGCAACCTGGCGCTTCGGCGCTGACTCTCGGCGATGTGCTCTATGGCGGCAAGCCGAGCAATGCTCTATCCGAAACGGACTGGGTGACGCTTGTGCAATGCATGGCCGCGGGCGATTTGCGGGCGTTGCATGCGTTGTATGAACGAACACATCGGATCGCATTTACCTTGATGATGCGGATCATCAACAATCGCGAAACGGCCGAAGAGCTCACAGTGGATCTGTTCCACGATCTGTGGCGGCGCGCAGCGAGCTACGATGCGGCCAACGGATCGGTCATGGGATGGATCATGAATCAGGCGCGCTCCCGGGCGATCGACCGCTTGCGCTTCGAGCAGCGCAAGAAGCGCGTCAACCAGCATCCGGACGA